>CAZMRK010000524.1:0-7862 GCA_964568355.1 uncultured Solibacteraceae bacterium
CCGGCAGATCCGTCCGCCCGATGCTGTCCCGGAACAGCGTATCCCCGGCCACCAGCTTTTTCTCCGCGGGAATCCACACACTGATGCTGCCCGGCGTATGTCCCGGCGTGTGCAGAATCTGGAATTCGGCCGCGCCCAGCCGCAGCCGGTCGCCGACCTTGACCGCTACGTCGATCTCCGCCCGCTCCGGAGTCTCCACCCCCAGCCACCCGGCCTGCATCTCCATCATGTCTTGCAGGAGCGTGTCCTGCGCGTTCAGGTAGACCGGAGCCCCGGTGAATTTCCTGAGCTGCGCGGCGCCGCCTATATGATCGATATGCGCATGCGTGATCACGATCGCCGTCACCTTCAGCCCATGCTTTTGAAGCACCGCCTGAATCTCCGGAATGTTGTCGCCGGGATCGATGACAATCGCTTCGCCGCTCTGTTCGTCGCCGAAAACCGAGCAGTTGCACTGCAACATCCCCACTGGCAGAATCTCGTGGATCATTAAGCCGATTGTATACTCAACACATGGCTGAAGCCCTGAACGTCATCATGCGCTGCCTGCACATCGGCTCCGTCGTGGCCTTGATCGGAGGCATGTTTTACGCGTGCTTTATCATGCAACCCGGTCTGAATGTGCTGCCCCCGGAATCGCGTGATGCCGCTGCCGAGAAATCGGCCGCCCGCTTCCGGCCCCTGGTCTATGCCGCCATCGCCGCGCTGCTGCTCTCCGGCGCCTTCAACATCATTACCAATTCCGGCCATACGGCCTACTACCACGCCCTGCTCGGCCTGAAGCTGCTCCTGGTCGCGCACATCTTCGCCGTGGCCATTCTCGTTGTCCGGCCCAAAGCACCGCGCCGCGCCCGCCTCATGGGAGGTGCCGCCATCTCCGGCCTGATCGTGATCCTGATTTCGGCCTACCTCCGAAGGATCTTCTAAACTGAAAGCATGACTCCGGGATACCGGGCACTGAAGCAGGGGGCGGCTTGGCTCGATCTCACCGGCCGTGGAATTCTCTTCGCTTCCGGCTCCGACAGCGCGCGCCTGCTCCACGCCATGAGCACCAACCACATCCAGGACCTTGAGCCCGGCGCGGCCTGCTATGCGTTTTTTCTCAACGCCCAGGGCCGTATCCAGGCCGATGCACTCATCCTCCGCCTGGATGATCGTTTCCTGCTCGATACCGAGCCCGAGACCCGCGAGCGCCTCTATCGCCACCTGGATAAATACATCATTGCCGACGACGTCACCCTCGACGATGCCTCGGATCGCCTGGCGGTGATCGCCGTTGAAGGGCCTGCCGCGCCGTCGCTCGCCCTGTCCGGTGAGGGCCGCATCGTCGTCCCAGCCAGTTTTACCGGAGCGCCCGCCCTTCGCATCTACCTGCCGGTGGAACAGAAATCCGCGCTGCTCGAACAGCTCGCAGCCGCCGGTGTCGTACCGGCCTCCGCGGAGGATGCCGAAGCCGTTCGCCTGGAAAACGGCCATCCGCGCTATGGTCAGGATATCTTCGATATGACCCTGCCGCAGGAGACGCAGCAGATGCACGCCGTGCACTTTCAGAAAGGCTGCTACCTGGGCCAGGAGATCGTCGAGCGCATCCGCTCACGCGGCCACGTCAACAAGCTGCTGGTTCGTCTGACTCTCGAAGGCAGCCAGGTCCCCACTCCGGGCACTCCGCTTTCCGCCGAAGGAAAAGAAGCCGGCGAAATCACCTCCGCGACCTGCTCCCCCGACCTGGGTAAAGTGGTCGCGCTAGGCTATGTGCGCGCCGCCCACGCTGCTGCCGGCACGCCCCTCCAGGCCGGCGATCTCGCCGCTCGGGTCGTCTAAATCAACCTTTGAAATGCGGGGACACTGCGGGCAAGCGTCTTGAACTCCTTCCCTGCAACGCGCGGCAGCCGTGTCCCCGCATTTTTCAAATCAGCCCTTTGGATTCCAAAAACGCCCAGATCCGTTCGGCGCTCTCTTCCGGTGTCTCTTGAGAGGAATTCACCACCACGTCCGGGCGAAGCGGCGGTTCATAAGGGTCCGAAACGCCGGTGAAATGTGGGATCTCTCCAGCCAGCGCTTTCTTGTAGAGGCCTTTTACATCGCGCGCCGCCAGCACCTCCAGCGGGCACTCCACGTAGACCTCCACAAAATTCTGGATGCGCGAACGCAGCTCTTCCCGCACCTCCCGGTATGGCGAGATCGCCGCCGAGATCGCAATCACCCCGTTGCGTGACAGCAGCTCGCAGACAAACCCGATCCGCCGGATATTGATATCCCGATCCTCTTTGCTGAAGCCCAGACCCTTGGAGAGATGCGTCCGCACTTCATCGCCGTCGAGAATCTCCACACGTGCGCCCTGGTCGCGCAGGCGCTGCCCGATCAGTTCGGAGATAGTGCTTTTCCCCGCTCCGGACATCCCCGTGAACCAGAGCGTGAAGCCTTTATGTGAGAGATGCATGCGTTGCGGAAAGTACTTCGTGAACCAAAACGTCCAGCCGGCGGCCTACCCGTCCGTCCGGCAGGAAGTGGATGCCGCATTCCTTGGCTTGGTCCTGTTCCCACCACCAGCGTCCGCCGCGCTCGTCTTCGCCGGCGCCCACCGCCCGCGTGCACGGGTCGCAGCCGATGCTCGTATACCCTTTGGCATATAAGGGGTGGACAGGTACCTCGTGCTCGCTGATATATCGCTCCACGTCGGCCGCGCTCCAGTCCGCCAGCGGGCTGATCTTCACCGCCCCGGATATCTCCTCTACCTTCGGCGTCTCCTGTCGCGTCTCGCTCTGGCTGCGGCGCAATCCTACCGCCCAGGCCTTCAACGTCGCCAGCTTGCGCTCGAGCGGCCGTACCTTGCGGATATGGCAGCAGAGCAGGCGCGACGTGACGTCCCGATAGAATAGATTAGCGCCATGAGTCGAGACCATGGAAGCCACCTCGGCAGGATCCGGATGGACCACTTCCACCGCAATCCCGTACCGCTCCCGCACCTGCTCGATCATCTGATGGGTCTCGGCGGGGAGGCGCTCCGTGTCGATCGTAAATACGCGGACCTTCGGCGAAATCCGCGCCGCCATGTCGATCACCACCATGCCCTCTTTCTGAAAACTGGTGGAGATCGCAAAGCCGTCGCCAAATTCCCCAATTGCCCAGCCGAGTACCTCCTGAGCGCTGGCTGTCTCGAACTCTGCGTATCGTCCCAATCTCTATCAAGATTAGCATAAATACCTGAAACCGCAATAGCCGGACGCTCTCGTCCCAAAATCGTACACCCAAGGCTGCCTTCGCCCGCCTAACCGGCTGAATCCAAACGACCGATCGCCTGGCACCCAAATTGACTCAGTGATTGGCATGAACCGGCTGATGAATCCTCCCCGCACGCTGATCGCGGACGACCAGCCGCACGTTCTGGAAGCGCTGCGTCTGTTGCTGAAGTCGGAAGGCTACCAGATCGAGGCGGTAACCTCCCCGAAGGCCGTTCTGGATCATCTGGAATCCCGCCAGTACGATGTGCTCCTCATGGATCTGAACTACGCCCTGGATACTACCTCCGGGCAGGAAGGGTTAGATCTCCTGGCTCGCGTCCAGCGGTTGGACAGCACCCTGCCGGTGGTCGTCATGACCGCTTGGGGCAGCATCCCGCTGGCGGTAGAAGCAATGCGCCGTGGGGCTCGCGATTTCGTGGAGAAGCCCTGGGAGAATAGCGAACTGCTGACCACCCTGCGTCACCAGATCGAAGAGCGGCGCAGCCGCCGGCCCAATGAGATCGAGGAAGCCGTGGCCACCCAGCGGGGTCTGCTCCCTCGCCTCCCGGAAGTGCCCGGCTGCCGGATCGCGGTCACCTGGCAGCCCGCCCAGGCCGTCGGTGGCGATTACCTGGATCTCCTGGACACCGGCGATGGCCGGCTGGCCTTCGCGATCGGCGATGTCATCGGCAAGGGTGTCCCGGCCGCGCTGCTGATGTCCAATCTCCAGGCGGCCATCCGGCTGCTCGCCTCCGAGATGCTTCCGCCCAGCCAGGTAACCGCCCGGGCCAACCGCTTGGTCGCCCGGAATCTGGGCAACGGCAAATTCATCACGTTCTTCTACGGTCTTCTGGATCCCGCCAATTGGCGTCTGACCTATACGAACGCCGGGCACAATGCCCCTATCCTGTTGAAAGCTAATGGAGAAGTGCATCGCCTGGATGAGGGCGGCATGGTCCTGGGCGTCTTTGCAAACGGCAGCTATAGTCAGGCGGAGATCGAGGTGGGACCCGGCGATCGCTTACTCCTCTTCACCGATGGAGTAAGCGAGGCCGAGAATACGTCCGGTGAATGCTTCGGCGAAGAGCGCCTCGTGGATCTGCTGCGAAAGAACGCCCATCGCGAAGCTGACGCGATCCGCGAAACAATCCTTCACGCGGTCACACAGTTCTGCGGCGGCCAATTTCAGGATGATCTGACAACTGTCGTATTGGCGATCGAAGCGCTTTAGCTTTCCGCTTTGCCCACCAGGATGATCGCCAGCGGCTGATCGCCCAGCTTGGCGTTCAGCACCCAATCGTGGTCCCCTTGTTTCTCCAGGCTGGGAATCTGATCGCTGCCCGAATTCCAGATGTTCAGGACCGCCGGGTGGGGCGTCCCCGAAGCCTTGCGGCTCAGAGCCACCAGCGCCTCGAAATTCGGGTCCGCGGCAGGATCTTTGTCATCTGCCACGGGCACCAGCAGCGCGAAATCGCGATTCGGCGCCACGCCCTGATGATCGCCGGTCACGGGGTAAATGCTATAACGCAGCGTGTACGTACCGGGCTTGATGGTCTGGCCGCGCCGGTCGGCTCCCTGCGCCGGGAAGCGGATCACACCCAAAAGCGCGCCCTGCGGAATTGTCGGAAGTGCGACCGCATCCTCGGTCGATTTCGGTCCACTGGGAGCGGTCTTGCGGAACCAGATCTCGCACCAGACGGTACTGCCGTTTTCAATATTGTAGCCTTGCGGCTGCAGCTCGGAGGCGAAAGCGGCGGGCAGATCGGAAGGAAGTGCGGTTGCCGGCTCCATCTTGTACTGAGCGAAGGCCGCGCTGGCCGCCAAAGCGAAGCAGAGGACGTATTTTCTCATGGTTCTTTTGTAAAGATGCTCGCCAGAGGAGGGGGGATTCTGGAGCGGGAGACGGGATTCGAACCCGCGACATCGACCTTGGCAAGGTCGCACTCTACCAACTGAGTTACTCCCGCTCGACGGCGAAGATCCATTTTCACCCGGAAACGTTTCCAGTGTCAATTAACGCCTGCAAGTACCAGACTCAAAAAGGTTTATAATGTTGTTCGGAACCTCTCCCCGTGTGCTAGACTACTTTGCGGTGATAACGCCAAGCGTCCTCGCCTGCGGTTCTTTTCCGGACTAAAACGTACCGGTTCACCCACATCTCTGTGGTATTGCGACGGGGAGTCAGCGTACTCCTTTTTTGATTTTTTTGCTCATGAATCCTTGGGAACAAGTTAAGCGACAGTTGGAGTCCAGGCTCAGCCCGGAGAGTTACCAGAACTGGGTTAGCCGAACGACGTTCGGCCAGATGGATGGCACGACCCTGGTGGTGTGTGTCCCCGATGAAGAGACCAAAGCCTGGATGGAGAGCGAATACTGTGGTGAAGTGCACGCGATTGTCCGAACCCTCGGACTGGGAATTCAGGAGGTCGCCTATCGCCCTGAATTTGCGCGTGAGACCAATCACAGTCCCCGCAGCCTGGACGGCGACTTGGGAGCGCTCGCAACCCAACTGAACCCGAAGTTCACCTTTGAGACATTCGTTGTCGGCGCCTGTAATCAATTCGCGCATGCCGCCGCCCGCTCCGTAGCAACCAACCCGGCGCACAGTTACAACCCGCTGTTTATCTACGGCGGCGTAGGGATGGGCAAGACCCACCTGATGCACGCCATCGGCCGTGCACTGCTGGATAATCACGCTTCCATGCGCGTGGTCTACACCTCCAGCGAGCGGTTCATGAACGAGATGATCACTTGCATCCGCCTGGACCGTCTGCCGCAGTTCCACCAGCACTACCGTTCCGCCGATGTACTGCTGGTCGATGACATCCAGCTCATCGGCAACAAAGATCGCACCCAGGAGGAGTTTTTCCACACCTTCAATGAGCTGCACGATCACCAGAAGCAGATCGTCATCTCGAGCGACGCTCCCCCTAAGGATATCCCCGGCCTTTTGGAGCGGCTGCGGTCGCGCTTCGAATGGGGCTTGATGGCCGATATGCAGCCCCCGGACCTGGAAACCAAGATGGCCATCCTGGACAAGAAGGCCGAAGGAGAAGGCATCAAGTTGCCCGAAGATGTCCGTACGTTCATGGCCACCAAAACCAAATCCAACGTGCGGGAACTGGAGGGTGCGCTCATCAAGCTGATTGCCTACTCCTCGCTGACAGGCGCCCAGATCTCAATGCCGATGGCCCAACAGGTCCTGCGTCACCTGGTCCACGCCCAGGACCGCCGCGTGACCATCGACTCGATCCAGAAAGCGGTAGCCGAACGCTTCGGCATCAAGCAGGCTCAGCTCAAGGAGAAAAGCAATACCAAGGCGGTCGTCTACCCCCGCCAGGTAGCCATGTACCTGGTCAAGGAGCTGACAGCGGCCTCATTACCGGAAATCGGTCGCGTTTTCGGTGGAAAGCATCACACGACTGTCCTGCATTCCATCCACAAAATCGATCAGATGCGCAAAACTGATCCGGATTTGAACAGAATGCTGCACAGTCTAATTGACTCATTGCAATGAGGTTGCTACCTTTTTCCACAACAAGCCCTCAAACCCCGCTGCGGAAACTGTGCAAAACCTGGGGCCAGACCGGTTTTGTGCACTGGAGCGCCGCTGGTTTCCTCAGCCAGGCATGGCAGAAAGTGGTTTAATTTAGTATAATTTAGGTAGCCTTCAACATTTTCACAGGCCCCATGAATATGGTTCTTTAGTAGTCATCTATACAAGCCACGAAGAATAGGAGCACTGCCCCCGATGGAATTCACTGTTAACAAAGCTGATCTGGTTCGCGAACTGAGTCTCTCGCAAGGGGTCGTGGAGAAAAAAACCACCATTCCGATTCTGTCGAATGTGCTGCTGGAGGCGAAGGAAGATCGCGTGACGTTGACCGCCACCGATCTGGAGCTGGGCATCCGCTGTGCCTGCCCGGCCAAGGTGAAAAAAGAAGGCTCCGGAACAATTCCGGCCAGGAAGCTGCTCGATTATGTCCGCCTGCTTCCGGATGCTGAGTTGAACGTGAAGTTTCTGGAGAATCACTGGGCCAGTCTGACCTGCGGCCGCTCGCGCACCCGCATCGCCGGCATGTCGCGGGAAAGCTATCCGGAGCTGCCCCAGATGCCGGAGCCGATTGCGGATATCCCGGTACGCACGCTTTCTTCCATGATTGCCCGCACTTCCTTCGCAATCTCGATGGAAGAGTCGCGCTTCACTCTCAATGGTGCGCTCCTGTTGCTCCGTCCGGAAGGGATGACCATGGTTTCGACCGACGGCCACCGGCTGGCGTTTGTCGAGAACGGCGCGCAGACCGGCGCGCAGCAGTTTCGGGCTCTGGTGCCGAAAAAGGCCATGGCGGAGATCGTCAAGCTGGCGGATGAGAGCGGATCTGAGGCGAAGGCGGCGCTCGCCGGGGACGACAATCACCTGTTCTTCCGCATCGGTGACCGCCTGTTGATTACCCGTAAGCTGACCGGCAACTTCCCGGACTACGAGCGTGTGCTGCCAAAAGATCACCAGCACACGGCTAAGTTGAATCGCGATGAGGTCCGCTCGGCGATTGAGCGTGTGGCCCAGTTTGCGGATGAGCGGTCGCGCGCCATCCGGGTGCAGTTCACCCAGGGCGAGGTCAAGATTTATTCCTCTTCGGT
>CAZMRK010000525.1:0-4976 GCA_964568355.1 uncultured Solibacteraceae bacterium
GAGCCACTTGGGAGCCCATGCCGCCGAAAGGCGTGGGGACCACACGACATCGCGCACCACCTGGTCCCAGTCCAGGCGCAGCCCCGCTTCGACCAACAGGTCCTCCCGCGGATTCCATCAATCCTGCATGTACTGGCTGCCCTCGAAATTGCTGCGTCGCTGAAAGGGATTGCCGATGAAGGTGACCTGTCGCGCCAAGCTCATGTCCACACGCAACACCTGGTATTCGTGGCGCAGGACTTCCTGATGAAAGGACGAGCGCTGAAAATCCACGCCGAACTTGAGCTGATGGCTTCCCCGCGCCTGGAATACCGGAAGGAACAGATTGGATCGCCACTCCTGCCGGTAAATGTGCCGGCCCATCCCGGAGAAATAGTTCCCGCGATTTCCGAACGGGGTGATCTCGTAGGTCTGATTTCCTTGCGGTATCTGGCGAACCAGGCCGCGGCTGTCGGCAAAACCGATGTCCAGCAACATGCCGCGCCGGAAATACATCTGGTCGCGAATGGTGGACATGTAGAAGGTCTGATGCCAGTTGATGGTGGCTTCGATTGGGTTCAGGAAGCTCAGCCCGCTGTGATCCTGGTCCATGTAGTTGAACAGAAAACTGCCGGTCAGGATGTTGGACGGCGTGATATTGACCTGGAAGCGGCTGAGATTGCTGGTGGTCAGCCCGCTGGTGCGATCCTCGCCGCGCGGCAGCCCGTGGACCACATCGTTGTCGTAGAACGCATCAAACCCATTATGAAACCAGGCGCGTCCCTTCACGATCGGGCCGGAGAGCTCCAGTCGCGGCGTCCATTTGTTCATGTGGAAGCCGTCTTCGGACGAGAAGCCGGGGACGAAGTTGGTGCCTCCGAAGCGCAGCCGGTCGTCGCCCATCTTCGTCTTCACATCGACAACGCCGGCTGACCCGCGCCCCTGCTCCGCCGAGAACCGGCTGCCGTCGTAGTCCAGCGTACGCACGCTTTCAATGTTGAGCCGGGTATTGAACTGCCCGGTTACCGGGTCGGAAACGTTGAAGCCATCGACCTGGAAATTGGTCTGCTCCGTGTTGCCTCCGTTGAAGTGGAGATGCCCTCCCGTATCCTGCACCACGCCGTTCATCAGGGGCAGGGAATTGCGAAGGTCCTGTGGGGCGGGATAGGGAACGCTGAGAATCTCTACATTATTGAGCTGCTTCTTGTCCGAGGGCTCCTGCAGGTCAATCGCCGGTGGGGAATACACCACATCCACGGATTCCGCAAACTCCTGCAGGTGGTTCAGCGTGATGGTTAGCTGATGGGCGCCGTCCTGGAAATTGGCCGATCCATGGAATAGAAAAAACGTCTCGCGCGAGGCGACGATCTGATACTCACCGGGCTTTTCCAGGGTGGCTGTAAAGGCGCCGGTCAGGTCGGAAGTCACCGCGAGCGCGGTCCCGGAGGCGGCGCGCAGTTCCACGTGCGCCCCGGCCACGGCCAAGCCGGTTTCGTCGACCACTTTTCCGGTGAGCGTTACTTGCGCGTAGAGTACTGAGGCACAAGACCACGCGAGCAACACCAACCGACACACTGATGCTGTCCCGCCATCCATGGAAGTCAAGGCTCAATTCCGGCGTTAGGAGGACTCGCGCGGAGAACTCCCGATCAACCTGAGCAATTCACGGCCCAAGATGGCCCCGCCGGGACTATAGTTTACCGGTAGGGACAGGCCTGGCCACCATCTCGCGGTTGGGGTCCACCAACAGCCAAGCCAAGGAGCCGCCGATGCACAGTCCTGCAGCTACCAGAAAGGAAGCATTCCATCCGAGGCTTTCGGCGATCATCGGTGTGACCAGGGCCGTCACCGCACCTCCGATCTGGGCTCCCATATTCATAATGCCGGAAACCGATCCGGCCGACGCTCCGGCAATATCCGCGCTGACGGACCAGTAGGAACTCTGTGCCAAATAGAGCGCTCCCGCGCCGCCGGCCAGAACCACGCTGGCCAGTTGAGGGCTCTGGACGCCGGTACCCAATGCCACGAAAATACCAGCGAAGGCCATGCCGATTACCGCAATGCCGCAGCGCCCGACCCGCTTGCCGTAACGTGCGGTCAAGCGGTCACTGATCCAGCCGCCGATTGGCGAACAGAGCGCCATCCCGATGAAGGGCAGCATCGAGTAAGTCGAACTGGACTTCAGGTCGAGACCGCGCACCCGGCTCAGATAGATAAAGAACCAACTGAAGAAAATCCAGGCGGTGTAGCCGTAGGCGAAATAGCTCAGGGTAATCGCGGCCACGTCTTTGTTCGTCAAAATCGTCGCCCAGGGCAAGGCCTTGCCCTTTTCCAGCTCAGACGGCGGCTCCGGGAGGCCCGTCTCGATATGGCGCAGCTCTTCTTTGTTGACCCAGGGATGAGTTTGCGGCGTATCGCGCGCTAGCACGTACCAGACGGCCCCCGCAATGCAACCCAGAATGGCGCTGACATAGAAAGACTCGCGCCAGCCGTAATGGATGAGCAGCCAGATAATCAGAGGCGGAGTAACACCCGCACCGGCGCCCACCCCGGAGAAAATCAGGCCGTTGGCAATGCCGCGTTCCTGGCTGGGAATCCAGTTGGCCACCAGGCGGTTCGATGCCGGATAGAGCACCGCTTCGCCCATACCCAGCAAAAGGCGTACCGAGATCAATACGCCCAGAAGGCCGACCATGCCGGCGGGCACGGCAGCGGTCAGAGAAGTAAAGATGCCCCACCAAATCACGCCCAATGTCACGATGATCCGCGGTCCGAACCGGTCCGAGAGACGGCCGCCTGGCGCCTGGAACAGCGCATAGCCCATTACGAATGCGCTGAAGACATAGCCAAGCTGGATATCCGTCAAGTGGAAATCGCGCTGCATGTGCTGGGCGGCGATCGAGATATTGACCCGGTCCAGGTAGGAGATGGCGCTCATGATAAACATCCAGAAAATGAGCGTCCAGCGGACGTAGGACCGTCCTTGGTTAGACATAAGCCACCATCATAGAAGAGTTCATGCCGCTGCGGGAGGGGGAAGAGACCCACGGCGGCCGGTCATCCGGCGGACCGACCGCTTTCCGCAATCAGTTGCTCCCACAGGCGGCGCTGCTTCTCTCCCAAGGCCTTCCACCCGTAGTGCGCAAGGGCATGGCGCCGGGCTGCCGCTGCCATCCGTGCCCGCTCCTCCGGGCTTTCAGCCATGCGGGCCACACCGCCGGCGAAAGCGTCCGGAGAATCCGCAATCCAGACTGTTTTCCCATGTTCCAGCCCCAGGCCGGCGCAGCCCGAGGTCGTCGAGACGACGGCCCGCTCCATGGCCATGGCTTCCAGCACTTTCACGTTCGTGCCGGCCGAAACTATGGTGGGAACCAGCACCAGGTTGGCCTCTACGTACAGAGGGCGCACATCCGAAACGAATTCGAGCAGGCGGATCCGGTCATCCATCGGCGGAGCCATTTGATTGGTGAAATTCCGCCAGTGCATCAGCGGGTCTGCACCAGCTACCACCGTGAGGGTCATCTGGGGAAAACGCTGCTGCAGCCGGGGCCATACCTGCTCGACAAAGAAGCGGTAGGCCGCCACGTTCGGGAAGTGGCGAAAGGAACCGATAAAGAGCAGGTGCTGGCCCGGCAGTTCCGGCTCCGGGTGAAAGCGGTCCAGGTCAACACCGTTTTCGATCACCTGGACCCTTTGGGCGGCCTCCAGCATCCGGGCGTCTTTGTCCGACATGGCGACCACACGCCTGTATCGACGGATCGCCCCGGTTTCGAAGCGGCGCCAGCGGAAATAATCCCACCAGGCCGCCCAGGTGCGCTGCCGGGCCCGAAGCTGGCCATATAAATCGAAGGTGACATCATGCTCCACCAGGACATCGCCGCCATACCTGGCAAGCTGGGTGTATTCGACCTGCACCAGGTCGATGGCGAACTCGCTCCGGACCTTCGCCAACGCTCCGGCCATGGCCGGGGAATGGAACTCGTGGACTTCGGGCGGCAGGAGAGTGGACCATCTCGGCTCCCGATAGCGCGGTTTTTCCACCAGGATCAGGTGCGAGCAGAACGAAGCGAGTTCCCGGCAGTCGGCCTCGGTTTCCCCGGTGGTAAAGGCAAAGAGAAAGACATCGAATTCGCGGGCGGCTTCCCGCAACATGTGAAAAATGCGCACTGCCCCGCCATGCGAAAGCGGCCAGGGAAAGTAAGGCGAAAGAACGGCAACCCGGCGGCGGCCCGTCGAAAGCGGCCGCCCTGCTACCATCCGCCACTCCCTCGGCACGACCGAACGATCCTGCTTCCAGGGACATAGCCAGCGCGGACGCAAAAAAATACGGTCCAGCGGGGTACCGCGCAGAAACAGCCAGGAAGCGATGCAGGTGCGCAGGCGCAGATGATGCCGCTCCAGCCGGGAGTTGTAGGCCAGAATCTTGCGCGGAGCGAGCAGGAAGGCGGCCAGGCGCATCGCGTCGGGTTCTTCCGTAAAGAGGACGGGAGCGAGGCCAATCCGGTAAGGACGCAGCTTTCGCCGCAGCATGCGGTAAATCTGCCAGGGAGAACCTTCCTGCCTCTGGAGGAAGATATGACGCCGGCCAGGGACCAGTTGCCGGATCTCTTCCACCATCTTTTCGGCCAGCCGCGAATCTCCGCTCAGGAAGGAAACGACCACTGCCTCAGGCTCTTTTTGCAAGAGCCGGAAGAGCCAGGCCTTGAGCCACTCTTTCATTACGCCGGTGCTTCGGTCCCTTTCAATATTCCGTAAGCCGCGAGGGGAAGGAAAGAAACCAGCAGGCAGACCGGGGTGTAGCCTCTGGCGTCAATGATCGCCCCGAAGGCCGGGGATGCCAGGGCCTGCACACCACCATAGGAAGCGACCAAATTCGAAGTGGCGAAAGCGGCCCGCGCGCCCCCTAAGGTGTCGAGCGGCATGGTGTACATTTTATCGCTGATAGCGGCAACTGCGAAAATACTGAGAGAAATTCCAGCCGACGCCCAGGCCGGGCC
>CAZMRK010000526.1:0-11983 GCA_964568355.1 uncultured Solibacteraceae bacterium
GTATAGCTTGGGAAGAAATACCGGACCGCCCGCGGTGAACCCAAAGTCGTGCTGTTTGTAGACTGCCTTCTTGGCCGCGAAGAAGCCTCGGGCATCCAGCGCCTCGTTGCGCAGAAACTCGTAAGCGTCCCCGTGAAATTCATTCGTGCCGGATTTCGAAACGAAACTGATCGTGCCCCCCGAGGCATGTCCGGTTTCCGCCTTGAATCCGGCGGACTCCACGCTGAATTCCGTCAGGGCTTCCACCGAAGGCGAGTTGATCTGCGACCAGCTTACCTGCGCATCGGGGCGGCCGACAGTGGCGGCGACACCGTCCAGCGTCATGCCGAAACCGCCGACCCGGCCTCCACCCACTCGGAGATCGGAGTCAGAACTGCCCGCCACCTCCGCCGTGGTGGCCGCCAGATCAAAGGGGCTCCTCACCGCGCCGTTCACGACCAGCGGCAGCTCGTTCACCAGCTTGTTGGATACCTCCGTCGAAACTCGTCCCGTTTCGGCCTGCACAAGCTGCGCGTTGGCGGTAACCTCGACCGTCTGTTGCGTGGCGCCGAGTTCCAGAACTAAATCCAGACGTACCGTCGCGCCGGCTGCTACGACAATGTCGTTTGCGACACCGGTCTTGAAGCCTGTGTTTTCGACCCGCACCCGGTAGTCGCCCACCGGCAGGGCCGGTACGGTGAAGTCTCCCGATGCGGTCGTGATCGTTCGATAGTTGGTATTGGTTGCCAGGTGAATCGCCGTGACCTGGGCGCCTGGCATCACGGCCCCAGTCGCATCTTTTACGGTTCCGGTAATGACCCCACGGTCCCCCTGTGCCAGCAGGACCCCGGCGGCCAGAAAAAAAACGGCTGTACGAACAAGGACTTCCCGTTTCATCTCCGATGTTACCTTTCCCCCGGACTAACATCTCCGCCTTCCGAGTGGATAGATTATATGCCGTGCCGCGGGTTTTGTAACGGTTTTCTTACTTCCCGTAACCCATCCGTTTCTGACAGACTAATACTCCAGCCGGATGATTCGGTCGTCCGCTTGCTAACGCGCGCGGTTCCGTTCCCTGAACCCGACCGTCAGGGAGCGGACTTCACCGTCGGAGCACGAAATGATCATGAAACTTTTGTTGCTGGCCTGGATCGTCACAGTCTCCGCAGGGGCCGCGCCCGATCCCTTTCTTCTCTGGCTCGACCGGATTGCCCAGGCGCAGCTAGATCACCGGGAGCGCGAAATCGCCGCGATCCACGACAAAGCCGGGGCGGACCGGCGAAAAGAGTACGTCCGTCAGAAGCTGTTCGAGATCCTGGGCGGCCTTCCCACCGAAAGCGGCCCGCTGAACCCCCGCGTAACCGGACAGCTTGCGGCTGACGGCTACACGATCGAAAAGATCCTCTTCGAGAGCCTGCCCGGTTTCTATGTCTCCGGTAACCTCTACCGGCCCAATCAGCCCGGACGGTATCCGGGGGTGTTGGTTCCGATCGGCCACACGCAGGAGGGCAAGCCCGAAGGGCAGCTCCTGGCCGCGAATCTCGCCCGGAAAGGTTTCGTGGCGCTCGCCTACGATCCCATCGGGCAGGGCGAACGGGAGCAGTCTTATCTTCCCGAACTGGGCCGGCCGCTCTCGGGAGGCGGCGGAAATGAGCACCTGGAGCTAGGCGCGCGCAGCCTGCTGTTGGGCCAGAGCGTCGCCCGCTATTTCATCCATGACGGGCGGCGCGCCCTCGACTATCTCTCCAGCCGCCCGGATGTCGACCCCGACCGGCTCGGCGTGACCGGTTGCTCCGGAGGAGGCTGCATCACCACTTACATCGCCGCGCTCGATCCGCGCATCAAGGCCGCGGCGCCGGCCTGCTACATCAACACCTTTCATAAGCTGTTCCCCGGCCCTACTGCCGATTCGGAGATGAGCCTGCCCGCGTTTCTCGCGAGCGGCCTGGATATCGCGGACCTGGTGGAACTGCCGGCGCCCCTGCCCTGGCTGCTCCTGGCCACTACCGGGGACTTCTTCACGCCCGCGGGAGCGCGGCCTGTTTACGAAGAGGTGCGGCGGTGGTATCGCCTCTACGGAGCCGAAGAAAGGGTCCAGTTTTTCGTCGGGCAGGGACCGCACGGCACCCCCAAGGAATCTCGTGAAGCGATCTATGCCTGGATGATCCGCTGGCTGAAGGATGGCCGCGGCGATTCCACCGACCAGCCCGTGAAGCTGTTCTCCAACCTCGAACTCCGCGTGACTCGTACGGGCAACGTGGAAAACGAACCCGGCAGCCGGAAGCTCTACCAGATCGTCCGCGAAGAGATGCGGACCCGCCTTCAGGCCCGTTCCGTGCCGGAGTTGCAGACCGAACTGCGGCGGCTGGCCATTCCTTCGAACGGTGCGGCTCCGGTTGTCCGGGGCGGGGAAGAGTCGCGCGCCCCCGGCTACCGCACGCAGCCGGTCACCTTCGAGAGCGAACCCGGCGTGGAGATCGCGGCCCGGCTCTATCTGCCGGATCGTCCGGGACGGAAGCCCGCCGTCGTCGTCGTGGAGGACAAGCGCCTTCCGGTTCCCCTGCATGTGACCCACAGTCCTTCCACCGCCGCTCTGGTGGAAGCCATGGCGCGCGCCGGAGCCGTGGTCCTGGAGTTGGCTCCCCGGGACTCGCCTGACGCGAATGACGGAAGGCCGTTCCTGGGCAACTGGCTCACCAACGAGCGCGTCGATCTGGTGGGCCGGAACCTGGCCGGGATGCGCGCTCACGACATTCTGCGCGGCGTGGACCTTCTTGCCGCGCGGCCGGATGTCGCTCCGTCGCAAATCAGGGGCTATGCCCGCGGCGTGAAAGGCTTCTGGCTCCTGCTGGCGGCCGCCGCGGATCCCCGGTTGGCCCGGCTCTGGCTCGATCGCGCGCCGTGGAGCCTGCGGGCCGCCTTCGACGCCCCCATGACCAGCTACCTCTTCGATGCCATGATCCCCGGCTTTGCGCGCCATTGGGATTTTCCCGACCTCGTCAAAGCGGCGGCCCGGCCGGTCTTGTGGACCGATCCGACCAACTGGATGGACGAGGTGATCAACGCCGGGCCGGGTTTTCGATACCGCTATGTCGGAGAGCCCGACGCCGGCTACATCGAAGAATTTTTGCGCTGAGGTCCGGATACGCTACAATCTGGAGCGCTGCCGGCGCGAATCGGCCCGGCGCCGGATGGAGGGGCTATGATTGCAAACAGGAGAGCTGTAAACAGGAGAGCCGTCAGCAGGAGACGGCTATTCCAGGCGCTCGCGCTTACCTCGGGCTGCGGCACCAGTGCTGCCGCCGCGGCTCCCACCATGTCTCTGGACCTTCTTCGCGGCGCTTCCGCTGCGCATGGGACCAACCTGGCGGACGATCGTCTCCGCGTGCTCCAGCCGGTCCTCGAAAAGAGCCTTCCGCAAATGCGCGCCCTCCGCGAGTTCGAGATAGACGACGCGGTTGCGCCCACCCAGGGAATCCTGGGCGCATAACCCCGGTCTGCCATGGCCGCTTCGGAGATTCTCTTCCAGTCCGTTGACGAATTGGCATCTCTGCTCAAAACGCGCCGGCTCTCCCCGGTCAAACTGGTCCGGGCCTTTCTCGATCGGATCGAAGCGGTGAATCCGAAGGTGAATGCCTTCCTTACGGTCACCGGCGAGCATGCCCTGGAGCAGGCCCGGAAAGCCGAGCGCGAGATCGCCGCCGGGCGCTATCTCGGACCGCTTCACGGCATACCGTACGCCCCCAAAGATCTGATCGCCACCAAAGGCATCCGCACGACGAACGGTTCGAAAGTCACGGCGGCCTGGGTCCCCGACTTCGAATCCACCGTCACCGACCGGCTCAACCGGGCCGGCGCCATCCTGATCGGCAAGCTCAATCTGCTCGAATTTGCCATGGGCAGCGGCCAGGTCGGACTGGCAGGACCCGCCCGCAATCCGTGGGACCTTCGCTATTCTCCCTCCGGCTCTTCCAGCGGCTCCGGCGCCGCGCTCGCGGCCGCCATGGTGCCCCTCACGATTGGCAGCGACACCGGCGGCTCCATTCGCGGCCCCGCCAAAAGCTGCGGTATCGTGGGTCTCAAGCCGACCTATGGCCGGATCAGCCGCTTCGGAGTGACCACCCTCAGTTGGACCCTCGATCATGTGGGACCCATGGCGAGAACGGTCCGCGAGGTGGCCGGTATGCTCCAGGTGATGGCAGGCGCCGACTCCCGCGACCGCACCGCATCCGCCGTCCCGGTCCCGGACTATGCGAAGGCACTCACCGGGGATATAAAAGGCCTGCGCCTCGGCGTTCCCCGCGAATATTTCTTCACCCATGTCGATCCCGAAACGGACGCGGCTCTCCGCCAGGCGATCTCGCTGCTCCAGCAGATGGGAGCCGTCGTGGTCGAGATCAAGGTGCGCAACGCGGCTCTCTGCAGCACCGCATCCTCGGTCATCCTGAGTTCGGAGGCCGCCGCCTTCCACGAGAAGCGCTTGAAGAAGAATCCGGACCTGCTGCAGCCACTGGTGCGCGAACGGCTCGAAGCGGGGACCTTTCATTCCGCCGTCGACTACATCAAGGCGCTGCGCGTCCGCACGCTCCTCATGGAAGAGATGCAGCGGGTCTTCCAGAACTGCGATGTCCTGATGCTGCCGGCCGGCAACGCCGCGCCCAAACTGGAAGAGGAGATCGCCGGAACCGATGCGCCCCGGGATCCGCCTCCGGCGCCGCGCCCCGATACCTTCAATCTCGCCAATGTGACGGGGATCCCCGCCATCGTGCTGCCCTGCGGCTTCACCACCGGCCCGCCGGCTCTACCGCTGGGCATCCAATTCTGCGCCAAGCCCTTCGACGAAGCGGCCCTCTTCCGGATCGGCCACGCCTACCAATCAGCCACGGACTGGCACAAGCGCAGACCCCCGCCAGCAGGCTGCTGAAAAAGACTGGGAACCGCTTGCTGACGCGCGCGGCTCAGAAAGGACCCTGCGTGTTTGCAGGCACTTACCGAGCCGCGACCGTGAGGGAGCGGTTGCAAAATGTCGTTTTCAGTATCCCTCTCGGCGCCTGATCTCATTTTGTTGCCTGTTGCAGCAGCGCCATGGCAGCCAGGTAGGCCGCAGCCTCGTCTCCCGGCACCGGGTCGAAGATCGCAACGATGGCAACGATGACCAGGCCGATGGCCGCGACCACCATCAGAGCCTTCAAAACGGTCTTCAGCGCCGGGTATTCGATCAGGAAGTCCCGCGCCCATTGTTCCTCGAATCCCTTTCGAACGGGTACTCTTTGTGCGCGGCTTTTGATCTTATCCGTAAGCTCTTTCGGAACCGGAACGGGAACCGGCACCTGGGTCCGCTTTAGTGCATGGATCTCGTAGAGGATCACTCCGTCCGGCGCAGGTTTCCGGTAAGTCGGCATATAGCATACCCACCGGAATTCGCTGGGCGCCGCCGGCAGTTGCATGAATATCTGCAAATCACCAGTAGGCCGCCAGGGAGAGGGACGCCAGTCTACCGCGCGATTTAACAATTTGTTTACCGTGATGCGGAGAATCGCGAGCTTGGCGTTGACTTGGGCAATTGCCGAAGCCGCATTGCTCTCGGTGGTGATTTCCAGCATCTCCGCGTAGCGGCCATCTCCCGAGATGCCCAGCACGTCGCATTTGCGAAAGTCCCGATCCTTTTCCCAATTGCGAAAGTTCGTTGCCAATCCATCGAGCGTTGCGTTCAGGTCTCGATTGCTGGTACGCAGCGGCCCTGGCTGCCGCGGCGCGCTCGTCGTTCGTCCCATGTACTCGTATTCGCTAAGCACGATTCCGGTTGGATGGCGGCCGAGAAAATCAGGGCGGAACCACTCCAGAATGCGAAGCTGAGCCGCTTCTGATTCCAGTCTGGAGGGAGAGATATTGGACGGCCCGGTACAGACCATAACGATAGTATATCGGACCGTCCTCTCACTTCCCCGCGCCGAAAGCCGGCCCTTCCGGCGCATCCGCGATCTCCCGGGCCGCGCGATACGCCAGCCGGATCACCTTCTCCATCTTGGCGAAGTTCAGCTTCTCCACCGTGTCCGAAGGTTCGTGATAGCCGGGATGAAAGCCGCCGAACAGCCACACCGCGGGGATGCCCGCCATCAGAAACGGCAGATGATCGCAGCGGAACAACGCGTTCAGCCGGTGGTCGCGCTCGAACTTCGTATCGAGCGCCAGCCCGACCGCGCCATTCTCGCGCTCGATGATCTTCCGCAACCCGGAGCTGTAGTAAGTACCCACCAGGTTGAGTTCGTTGCTGGTGTCCGCGGGAATCTGCAGCACACCTTCGCTCTGCGGGATATGCGCTTCATTGCGCCCGATCATGTCCAGGTTCAGCACCGCGCGCGTCGTAGCCAGCGGCCGCAGCGGATGCTGCGTGTAGTAGAACGACCCCAGCATCAACTGCTCCTCCGAACCGAACACGGCGAACAACAAGCTGCGCTTTGGGCGCTCCCCGCTGGCCGCAAACAGCCGTGCCAGTTCCATCACCGCCACCGTTCCCGATGCATTGTCGTTGGCGCCGGGATACAGATGCCCGTTCTGCCGGCCCAGATGATCGTAGTGTGCCGTCAGCAGAACGGTCTCGGAACGCAGTACCGGATTGCTGCCCTCCAGCAGTCCTACGGCGTTGAGCGAAATGCCGCGATGCTGCTTGGCGTTGGCGCTCTCAAGTTCCACCACCGTATCCGGCACCGCCGCCGGATGCGGCCGCAGTGTCGCATCGATGCTTCGCTGCAGATCCGCCGGCTTCTGGCCGAGCGGCGAGAGCAGCGCCTCGGCTACGGTATCCGAGATCGAAAACACCGGCACCTGCCCGTCGTCGTCGAGCGATTGCGGGGGCGCCGATGCCCGCAGCGGCGTAGTCGAAGCCGCCGCCTGTCCGCCCAGCAGCCCTGAGTGGCGCCGCAGCGGCTCGCTGGCCACCAGGACCGCCACCGCGCCATGCCGCCGTGCGTTGGCCGCTTTCATGGTCCGCCCGGCGTGCAGTGTATGGCCCGTCCCGTTGAAAATCGATTGCGCGTCGTCTTCCTGCGGTTCGTGATCGAAGATTAGAACGATCTTGCCCCTGGCCTCGACGCCCGCATAATCGTCATAGCCATACTCGGGCGCCGTGATTCCGTATCCGGCGAACACCACCGGAGCTTTCACGTGAACGTCGCGATAGAACGCGCCGGTAAAGTCGCTGCCTGCGCGAAACGCGGTCGTCTTTCCGCCGCGCGCCAGGGTCAGACGGCGCCGGCTCGCGTCGGCGCGATAGGCCACCAGCGGGAACTCCTGCAGGTATCCGCCGCCGGCGGCCGGCTGTAGTCCGGACCGCTCGAAATTCGCGGCAATGTAGCGCGCCGCGACGTCGGCCTCCCGGCTCAGCGAGACGCGGCCGCCCAGCGCATCCGAAGTCAGAAACTCCAGATCGGCTCGCAGCCGCAGACGTTGCGGCCGGATCTCGGCCAACTGGCAGATCGAAGGCGCGCTCAGCCAGAGCAGCGAGACGGCGGCGAATTGCAGAGAGATTTTTTCAGCGCGAGACACGGCCCGCCCCGCTACCGGCTGCCCGCAGTGCGTCGCGAATGCCGGAGATGGCCAGATATTGCGACCACACGTCGGCGCGCAGCCCCGCGGCCTCCTGCAGCCGTAAAACCCCCTCGCGCTGACGGTCCAGCGCGCACAGCAGCATGCCTACCGCCCAGAGCTGCGTAGCGCGCGCGGTCTGATCCCCGGCCGCCGGTCCGGCTTTCACGTGTTCGAGCGCCGCCTCTGCTTTCGACCTGCCTCCCGGCTGGCCCAGCCGCAGCGCCGCCATGGAAGCGTAGACCGCCGTCGACGGATCGGAATCGCCCGCCTTGGCCAGCTTCTCCAGGATCTTCCGGGCATCCTTCGTCTCGCCGCAGCCGGCCGTCAGGACCGCCACGGCATACTGCACCCGCGCGCTCTTGTCGAAGTTGTGAAAGCCGTGTAGCGTGAACGGCGCCGCCTTGTTTTCGTCCCCCAGCGTTTCCACCAGCCGCAACACCATCTCGCACCGGCGCAGCCGCACCAGCGACGAAATCTGTTCGAGGCGCGACTCGATATAGGCCCTCTGCACCTCTACCGGCTGCCGCTCATCCGGAAAATTTTCGACGCGGAACAGGCCCATCGCTTCGGAGCCACGGCCCTGCGCGGCCAAAGCAAGCGCTCGCTGGGCGATCTTTTTGGAGTCCGGGGGTCCCGGAGGTGGGTCGTCCGGCGTTATCGCCGAAGCGAACGCCGACAGGGCATTCGATAGCCCGTCGAGAATATCCGGCGCGGCCGGATCGAACTTGGCGGCATCGCGCAAAGCCTCCAGGCCGTCGGCGGGATTGTGCTCCACCTCCAGCAAGGCCCGCGCCAGGTTTCGGTGCAGCGTTTCGAGCGAGGGCCGAAGCGCCCGCGCTTTCTGCCACTCGGCTACCGCTTCCGCCGCCAGGTCCCTACTCATGTAGAGATCGCCCAGCAGCAGGTGCGCCGAAGCGTCGGATGGGTTATCGCGCACGGCCGCTTCTAAAACCGCCGATGCACTAGCCCGCGCGGGAAAAACGTAGCGCGTGGAAAGCTTCGAAGCCGCTTCAAAATCCGGATGAGCCGGCTGCCCCAGCCGCTGGCGGCAATAGCCGCGATAGTAGACCACCAGCGCATGTTCCTGCGGAAGTACGGCGCCCGGCTCCGCCTGAGCGGGAGGCACGGTGGGATAAACATGATCGAGCACGCGCAGCGCATCGTCGTACAGTCCCAGGTGCATGTAGTGGTCGGCGATTTCGAGCACTCGCTCCGGATCGGCGGCCAGGTGCGCCCAGAACTCCTCTCCCGCCGATGACTGCACCGCCTTTTCGAAGCGAAGCAGCAGGCTCGCCGGATCGGCGGCGAGCCAGAGCCCGAGTTGACGCTGCGCTGCCTCCTTCTGCCCCGCGTGCCGCAGCACGGCCACCAGAGCCGCGCCGGCGCGTACCCGCGAGGATTGCGGCGCTTCGCCGATCTCCTGGAGCAGCCGCGCCGCCGCGGGAAAATCGTTCGCGCGGGCGAGCAGGCAGCCCAGCTCGAATGATGCCGCGGGACCGAAGCCGGCGTCCGCCCGGATCGTCTCCCAGGCGACCCGGGCCTTCTGATCGTCGCCCGTGCCGGCCAGGGCGGCGCCCCAATAGTACGTGATCTCCGGGTCCGCCGGCGCGCTCGCGGCTGCCGGCGAGAGCAGCGCGGCCGCTTCGGCAAAACGGTTGAGCGCCACCGATAGCCTGCCCGCCTGTTTGCGCAGCAGCCGGCTGCCGGGGAACTGCTTCAGACCGGCGGCGTAGGTCTCATGCGCCTCGTAGTACTTTCCCTCCATCTCGCTGGCCATCGCCTCCGCCGCGTATTCCTGCTCGTTCTGCGGTTTGGCGGCCTTCACCGTGCGCCCCGCGTCGGGCGGCGGCTCGCCCGTCTCGTAGCGGTTCTCGGTGTGTGTCAGCAGCTTCTGGCCACCGCGGTCGAAAAGCTCCAGCGTGTAGCTCGCGCCGGCGGGCAGATTCTCCACCGTCTGCGAAAAGGTGCCGGCAGGCTCCAGGTCCGTCTTCGTTTCGAAGACCTGCCGCGAACCGGAAGAGAGACGGATGGTCGCTCCGGGAATGACATGATTCGCATTGATCTCGATGCGCGCCGAGGTCTTGTCGCCGGCTGTTTCGATGCGCCCCAGGTAGACCACCGCGTGCAGATTGGCGCGGGAGATTCCGTCCAGGTTGCGGGCCGGCATCCAGTATTCATAGAACAGGCGGGTCTGCTGGGGGCCCAGCAGTTCGTAGCGATCCCACGTCGGAAACAGGCCGGTCTGCAGTTCGAGCGAAATGCTGTTGTCGTCCGAGAATTCCTTGCGCGCCTTGCGGCCGTCCTGCGATCCCCAAACCCGCAGTTGCTTTCCGGTGAGAACCGTTGCGTCGGCGTAGTGGGCCATCCCGCTTCGCGTGCCCGGATGATAGACCGCCACGAACGGTTCGCGTGAATTCAGGGCATACAGTTCGGCGCTGCTTTTGTGATTCGCAATCACGCTGAGATCGGCGCCGTCCGCCATTGGCCACGAGTCCACCTCGCGCGGATTCCGCTTCAGGGTGGCGCGCGTGGGGAAGATCACGCGCACGCCCGGATCGTCGGCCCCGACGGCGGCAATATTCCACCACTGGTAGCGTTGCGCCGCCGCGCCGCCGTTGTAGAGGTAGACCGTCTCTTCGAGAACCGTGCTGCCCGCGCGCAGGCGATACTCGATGCGCCAGCGCAGGCCGGTATCCCGCGTCGTGGAGGCCACCCAGACGCTGCCGCTGCCGTCGCCGTTCTGCGTGAGGGCGAAGTCCACCGGCGCGATGCTCTGCGGGCTGCGGGCGATCGGGAAGCCCGGCTCCACGCCGATTGCGGCAAAGGCCCCGCGCGTGCCGTAGCGCGTCTTCTTGACCACCGAATTGGCGTAGAACATCTCCTGTCCGCTGACCTTGTCGCGGCAGCCGTAAATCCGGCCTCCCAGGTCCGGCAGAAAGCGGCAGAACAGAAACTCGTTTTCCAGATTGAGCTGCCGCCAGGTCTGCGGAGCGCTATCGGCGGCGAATTGATCGCGCACCGTATAGGGGTACGCGATGTAGGATTTCACCGGAAGCAGTTCAAAGGCCGGGCTGATCTCCGGCGGCTCCTCGGCATAGGTCGGCAGTGTCAGCGTGTCCTGCCAGACCTTCACCGGCGCCGCGTGCGCGGAGAGCGCCAGCAGGCAAAACAGAGATCCGCCAAAAAGCGGTGAAAGAATCCCCACCCTCAAGCTTCTCATCTACAATAATCATATCTTCGAAGCCACGCAGCCGGTAGATGAGGGCGGCGTGGAATTCAATCGGATTGGTGAATGATCTCGATGCAAAAGAGAACCTTCCGGAGAGGGCGCCTGAGCGAACAGCTGGTCGCTGAGCTGGAGGCAATGATTCTTGAGGAGTTTCCCCAGCCAGGCCTGAGACTCCCGAAAGAAGAAGAATTGGCCACGCGCTTTTCGGTGAGCCGGATCGTGGTCCGCGAGGCCATGAAGATCCTGCAGGAGCGCGGTCTGGTGGCGGTGCGCGCCGGGCGCGGAACCCTCACCATCGCTCCCTCCTCCGACAAGGTGAAGGAGGCGCTCATCCGCCTCTTCAAGGACCAGCCCGCGCCGGTGCTGGCCGACATGGAGTTGATGCTCGAACTGCGCGAGGTCCTCGAAGAGACCGTGGCGGGGCTTGCCGCGGTGCGCGCCACCCCGGACGATCTCCGCGAAATCGGGGAAGCGCTGGAGCGAATGGGCCGCGGGGGCGCCGAGCACGAAACCATCGATGCCGACCTCCAGTTCCACCTCGCCGTAGCCAGGGCCGCCCATAACCGGTACTTCGAAATGGTGCTGGAGCCTCTCACTCACGTCTTCCTCCAGCAGATCAAGCTCACCGACAGCTATCACGTCGGGGTAGACCTGCATCAGCAGATCTTTGATGCCATTCGCGAAGCCAATCCCCTGGCCTCCCGCCAGGCCGTGCGGCGCCTGATCCGCCACACGCGCAACCATACGCGGGTCGCCATCGAGCTCCTTTCCACGCACCACCATCACAACAACATATGATGTTTGAGTCATCATGAAAATTACCCGCATTTCCACGCTCGTCGTCAACGCCCGCATGCGGAACTGGATCTTCGTCAAGGTCGAAACCGACCAAGCGGGCCTCTACGGCTGGGGAGAAGCCACTCTCGAATGGAAGACCCGCGGCGTGGCCGGCGCCGTGGAAGACCTGGCCGAACTGCTCATCGGACAGGACCCGCGCCGCGTGGAGCATCTCTGGCAGGTGATGCACCGCCAGTATTTCTGGCGGGGCGGCATCACCAACTTCACCGCTTTGAGCGGCATCGATCAGGCGCTCTGGGATATCAAGGGAAAGGATCTGGGCAAGCCCGTTCACGAATTGCTGGGCGGCCCCGTGCGCGACACGCTCCGCTTCTACGACCATCTCGGCGG
>CAZMRK010000527.1:0-5740 GCA_964568355.1 uncultured Solibacteraceae bacterium
CGCCGCCGCCACGCCATCGCCCATGTGGGCGTGCCCCACGTCCAGGGCAAAGAACAGGGGCAGGTGGGTCTGCTCCAGGAACGACACCAGCCGCTCCGGCGTCGCCAGCGCGTTGGGCGTATTCTCCAGAAGGATCTGCACCCCGCGTTGCCGTGCGAAAATACTCAGCTCTTCGAGAGCGGTGAAAGCCGCCTCCACTTTACGCTCGTCGTATTCTTCACCGGTCACGCCCAGGTGCTGAATCAGGTAGCGATAGGGAATCAGCTCGGCGATCTCCAGCGCCCGCTTCACTTCATCCACCATCGTGATCCGCTTGGACTTCACCGGCTCGGTCAGCGTAATTACCGAATGCGGCCCGGATCTCCCCCAGATCTCGTCGGTGTACATCGGCGAGTGCAGCGAGTGCAGCTTGATCTCGGAATCGCGGAACCAGTGTCCCAGTTCGGCCACTTGCGCCTTATTGCGATAATCCAGGTGCTGCCGTGCGCAGAAGATCTCCACCAGCGGGATGCCCACCTGCTCGATCCGGTTCAGCATGGCTACGGTCAGACGATGGTTCACAAACAGGTGCGTGGACAACGCGCGTTGCATTTTTTTCAATATCCTCTCGCAGTACCTTGCGTGCGCGGATCGGCCGCTCCCGCCAGCCATCCGTTTTCCATCAGGATCGCCGCCACCTCGCCCATCGGCGAGCCCACCTTTATCTGGTATCCGCGGGATTCCAGCAGCCGCAGCGTGTCCGGTGAAAATCCGGGCTCCACGCGCAACTGGTCCGGAAGCCACTGATGATGAATGCGCGGCCAGTTCACCGCATCCTGCACGTTCATGCCGAAATCGAGCACGTTCACCAGCACCTGCAGCACGCTGTTGATGATCGTCGGACCGCCCGGAGTTCCCAGCACCAGGTAAAGCTTTCCGCCGCGCAGCACGATCGTAGGCGTCATCGACGATAGCGGATGCTTCCCGGGCTGGATCGCGTTACCCTCTCCTTGCACCAGGCCGTAGGCATTGGGCGATCCCGGCTTGGCCGCGAAATCGTCCATCTCGTTGTTCAACAAAAATCCCAGGGCCGTTGCTGTGACTCCGCATCCATAGCCGCCGTTCAGCGTATAGGTCACGGCCACGGCGTTCCCTTCCGCATCGATGATCGAATAGTGCGTCGTCTCGGAACTCTCGTAGCCTGCCATCTTCCCGGCCCGCACTTCGGTGCTCGGCGTGGCTCGCTCCGGATCGATCGAACGCCGCAACTCGGCCAGGTAGCGCGGGTCGAGCAGCCCTTTCACCGGCACGTGAAAGAAATCGGGATCTCCCAGGTGCTCGGCGCGATCCGCGAAGTATCGCCGCATCGCTTCGGCCAGGTAATGCAGCTCTGCCGCCGAGCCCGCGCCGCTCTTCTCGTATCCCGTGCCCGCCAGCACGCCTAGCATCTGCAGAATGCCGATTCCGCCCGAACTGGGTGGCGGCGCCGTCAGGATATCGTAGCCGCGATAGCTGCCCGCAAGCGGCTGGCGTTCCACCACGGCGTAGGCTTTCAAATCCTCCAGGCGGATCTCTCCGCCGTGCGCGGCCATGTCCGCAGCCAGCCGCCGCGCCGTCTCGCCTTCATAGAAATCCCGGCTGCCCTGCCGCCGGATGCGCATCAGTGTCTGTGCGAGTTCGGGCTGCACCAGCAGTTCACCCGGCTCATAATATCGTCCGTCGCGCTGGAAAATACGGCGCGATTCCGGAAAGCGGCTCAGCAGTTTCGACCGGCTCAGCGAGCGCGCCAGGTCGTAGGGAACCGGAAAGCCTTTGGCTGCCAGTTCCACCGCCGGCGCCACCAGGTCCGCCCACGGCTTGCGGCCCCACTTTTTTGACGCGTATTCCAGACCGCGCACCGTGCCCGGAACGCCGGCCGCGCGATATCCGTGCACGCTGTCGTCCGTGACGTTTCCCGCCGCGTCCAGGTACATATTGCGCGCCGCTTTGCCGGGAGCCCGCTCGCGAAAATCCAGAAAAGTGGTTCGCCCGTCGGCGAAGCGCGCCAGCAGAAATCCGCCGCCGCCCAGGTTGCCCGCCGAAGGGTGGGTGACCGCCAGCGCCAGGCCCACCGCTACCGCGGCATCCACGGCATTGCCGCCCGCCTGGAGCACTCGCACTCCGATATCGGTGGCATGCGTCTCGCGCGTGACCACCATGGCGTGGCGCGCGTATACCGGATTTGCGGCCCACACCGGTAGCGCGCTCGCCAGCAACAGGAGCCACACAAATCGGCGCATGAAACTTGATTCTACTATGAGGTCCGCGGCTGGCGTCTTTTCCAATCGAACAACACGACGCCCGCGGCCACCGAAACATTCAAGGAGGAGACTTTCCCTTCGAGCGGAATCCGCACCAGCGCATCGCAGTGTTTGCGCACCAGTTCGTGCAGCCCCTTGCCCTCGCCGCCCAGAACCATCGCCGTGCGGCCGGCATAGTCGATCTGGTCGTATTCCTGCTCGCCGCGCTCGTCCAGCCCGTAAATCCAGAAGCCCTGCTCTTTGATCTGTTCGAGCGTGCGATTGATGTTGCCTACCCGAACCACCGGCAGATATTCCAGAGCCCCCGCCGCCGCCTTGGCGACGACATCGGTCAATCCCGCCGCCCGCCGCTCCGGAATCACCACCGCGCTTGCGCCGGCTGCGTGCGCCGTGCGGATGATCGCGCCCAGGTTGTGCGGATCCTCGACCCCGTCGAGCACCACGAGCATCCGCGCGGTTCCCAGAACATCTTCCAGCTCGCCATACTTCTTGGCCGAGCCGAGAGCCACGACGCCCTGGTGCGCAGGCGTGCCCGCCAGCCGGTCCAGCGTCGGCCGAGCCTCGAACCGAACCGCCACCGACGCCTGCCGGGCCAGGTCGATAATCTGTTGCAAGCGCGGACCGCCCGCGCCCTTAGCAATCAAAATGCGGTCGAGCGGATGCTTCGCCCGCAAAGCTTCCGTAACCGGATGAATCCCCGAAAGAATACCCATGCACTGTAGCGCCCGCCTCAGCGGGCCGCGTCGACTTCAGTCGACGCCTGCTATCCTTCCGGTTGCAGCTCCAGCCCGTTGTTGAATCGATTGGTGAAATTGGCAATCGCGGCCGTCAGCGTCAACTCCACAATCTGCTCGCCGCTGAAGTGTTCCCGCAGCACCGCGCGGCTGGACACGGCATTGGCCGTCTCAGCCAGCTCCCGCGCATAGCGGATTGCGGCCTGCTCCGGAGCGCTGAACCCCGCCACTTCGCCGCCCCGCAGCGCCTGCATCTCGGCCTCGGTGACGCCTGCTTTCAACGCCGAAGCTTGATGCGCCGCGCTACAGTATGCGCACTTGTTGAAATACGAAGTCGTCAGGTAGACCAGCTCTTTGATGCGCCGGTCCACCGAGCCCGGCCCCACAATCGATCCATACAACGGAATGAAATTCTTCAGCACTTCCGGCCGATTGGCCATCAGGCGGAAGAAATGATTTGGTTTGTTCGCTTTTTTCTCGAGATCCGAGAGGAACTCGTTTTCAGAAGGTTCGACAAGGCGGACGGCAGCAGCCATACCCAACAGTGTAATGCTTATTGTGCCGCCCGCATCACCACCGGACGCTGCAGCGCGACCTCCTCGTCCGCATCCACCCCTCCCAGCAGAATCGCCTGAGTATGGCTGGTTGCGCCCACTTTGACTTCACGCCGCTCGAATTGTCCGCCCTGCTTCACATACGCCACCAACTTGCCGTTCTCTTCCTGAATCGCTTCGCGCGGGATGATTAGGCCTTCCTTCTGGCCCAGCACGATGTCCGCGCTGGCGGAAAGATCGGGAATCACACGCGAATCGCGATCGGTCAGCGCCACCCGCACCGGCACGTTCCGGATGTAATAGTTCTGCCTCCATCCACCGGTTGCCAGCGCAGCTACCGCCTCCACCTTGCCGCGCAAATGCAGGTCCGGAAACGCATCGAAGTTCACCTCGGCCTGCTGGCCCAGCCTCAAACCCTCACTCTCCGTCTGGTTGATGGTCGCCTCCAGTTGCATGCTGGAGGTATCGACAATCTTCATGAACGGCTGCCCCGGTGACACCTGGTCCCCGAGCTGGACCTGCCCCATATCTCCGCCGCGCCAAACCGTGGTCATTACCACCAGCCCCGGCAGCGGCGCGTGGATGGTGAAGCGTGTAACATCCACCTTGTGACGGTCGCGGTGCCGGGCATGCCGGTCGCGCGTCAGCTCCAGAATTCGAATCTGCGCCTTCTGGGAGGCTTCGGTGGTCTTCAAATCCTGAAGCGAGGCTTGGTACTGGGCCTCCGCTTCCTCTACCGAGAGCTTCAACTCCTCTTTATCGATATCGGAACGAATCGGCGCCGCCCCGGCATCCAGCTTGGCCTTCTCCAGATCGGCCTTGTTCTGCCGCACCGTCTGCCGCAACGTCTCCAATTCGATCGCCAGTTCAGCCCGTGTTTTCCTCACATCCGCCTCGGCCTGCTGCACCAGGGCTTCGATATCGTTCACATGATCCCTGATCGATTGCGGATCGATCTGCGCCACTACGTCGCCCTTTTTCACCAGAGAGCCGGCCTTAGACAGCTCGATCAGCACCAGCGCACGCCCGGAATCGGGACCGCGCATCATCGGTGCCGAAATGTTGGCAAAGTTCTTTGCCGTCGTCGTCCCCGTAATCCGGACCGTGCGCCGTAGCGCGCCCCGCACCACCTTCGCCGTCCGCACCACTGGCAGCGCGGCCGACGGCTTTTGCACCGTATCCTGCCGCAGCAAGTAAATCGTTATGCCAACGGCCGCAACAGCCAGGACGGCGCCCAGCACCCGCAGCCAGGGGAAGGGCTTCTCCGGAGGGGGCACGATAACGGGCTGTGGGGTAACACGCTCCGGCGCTTGGGGCGGCGTCGCGGAGGGATTGACGAAAGCGGACATAGATAGCCTTCTTTGAGTGGCGGTACCGGAGGCCGTTTGGTTACGTCAGTATTTTACACCCGTTGCCCGGGCTTCGCTTTCTCCGCGTAGCCAGACGTAAATGGGCGCGTGCGGAGCCGGAGCCGGCCAGGGAAGTGCCACCTTCAGCGCCTGTTTGCCGGGTTCACCAGCTACCGGTGTTGGAATCGACTGCACCGGCACCCCGTTGCGCGTGTCCCAGCCGGTCTTCTCGATCGTATCCAGGTCCTGCCCGCTCAACATTCCTGCGTACAGGTTCTGCCCCACGCTTTCGTCGGTCAGAGTGAAGCGTTCCACCCGCGGCACCCGGGCGATCTTTCCCAGCGGATAAGCTTCCGAGGTGCCCGTGTCCGCTGTGGTCACCTTGGCCGTCAGCGCGCACCCCGACTGGCCCACCGCCGCCGGCTCCAGCGACAGGAACAACATTCCTTCGCCCGCCACGTTCAGCCGTGCCCCGGTCGACGAATCGCCCGGCGTCAGTACCAGCTTGTTCCGCAGGCGCACCTCCTGCGCACAGGAGATCTCAACCGCCAGCGGCACTCCCGCGCCAGCCGAAGGCAACACACCGGCGCTGGCGTCGAGATTTTCCACAGACATGGCGAAACTGACCGTCGATCCCGCTGGAATCTCGTCCGGCCGCAGCGATACGGCAAAATCCTGGGGAAACGACTTCCGCACCCCCGATATCTTCGGCCGTGGACCGGCGATCGCCAGCGCCCGCTCCACCGTAAGCGGCTGCCCGATCCCCTGCACCTGGATGCGCAGGGCGGCCGCGTCGCCTTTCTTGGCCGCCGCGTTCAGCTTCA
>CAZMRK010000528.1:0-8641 GCA_964568355.1 uncultured Solibacteraceae bacterium
TTTTACAACCTGCCCAATCTGAACATGAGCGTGGCTTCGGATCCGCACAACTCGTGGCAGGTCCGGACGAAGGGCAAATCGCTCAAGGCCCTGCATGGAGACGGGACGGCTTACTTTGGCGATCATGTGGAACTCAGCGACGGGCGGCGGGATTTTGCGTCCACGGTGGGGATTGGCGGGGTCGTCGGGACGCAGTTTACCTGGCCGGTGGGTTCCGGCAGGCGTCCCACGTACGACCTCAGTCCGGAAAAGGAGGCGACGTGGCAGAAATGGATCAGCCTGTATAAAGAAAAGATGCTGTCCCGCGGAGAATATCTCGGCGGCCTATACGACATCGGCTTCGACCGGCCGGAGGCACACGCCATCCGGAAATCCGGCGCGATGTATTACGCTTTCTACGCGCCGCAGTTTCAGGGAAAGGTCGAACTGCGCGGGCTGGAGCGCCGCACCTATAAGGTGCACGACTACGAAAACGACCGCGATCTCGGCACGGTGCGAGGGCCAAACGGTTCAATGGAGGTGCAGTTCACCAGCCATCTCCTTCTGGAAGCGAAACCGGAGTGAGCGCGGCTGCCGGCCCGTGAAAGGCGCGGATCAGACGGTGATCAATTCGAGGCCCTTGGCGGTGAGCGATGCAGCGGCGTCGCCCGGCACGCGCACATCGGTGATGATGCGGTGCGCGCAGTCGATCTTCCCGATGAGGGAAAGGCTGCGGCGGCCGAATTTGCTGGCATCGGCGACCACGGTTACCTCGTTCGAGACACGGATCATGATCTGGTTCAACTGCGCTTCGAGAACGTCGGGGGTGGAAAAGCCCTCCGCCGGATGGAGGCCGTCTACGGCAAGGAACAGATGATCCGCGTGCAGGTCCTGCAACATCCGTTCGGCTTGCGGACCCACGAAAGAGCTGGAGGCGCGGCGGAGCAGTCCACCGATCATGATCACCGAGACGCCTTCGGCCTCCGCCAGCTCACATGCGATGTTCAGCGCGTTGGTGATGACGGTCAGGGGATGAATTCGCGCGGTGCGAATCTTTCGGGCAATCTGCGCGGTGGTGGTACCTGAATCCAGGATGACGGTCTGCTGCGGCTTGATCAATCCAGCGGCGGCCTGGCCGATCCGGACCTTTTCGGCGTGATGGATCGTTTCCTTGATGTGCAGAGGATAGTCGACCACGGGATTCACCTGGCGTACGGCACCGCCGTGTGATCGCAGCGCTTCGCCGCGTTCGGCGAGCGTGTCCAGATCCGCCCGGGCAGTCACCGCGGAAACCTGGAACTTGGCGACGATGGATTCAATCGTAATCCGGCCTTCTTCTTCCAGGACCTCCCGGATTTTTTGGCGGCGCTCCTCTGCCAACAAGCGGTGTTGGGGTTTCGACTTTGCCAGCGTGGTATCCACACCCATCAGTTTAGGGGAGCGCGAAAGAAAAAGAAACCCCCTGGAAATACTGGAAGTCTTCGGATTTTGCGGCGATCCGGCGGATGCGCGCCGGATTTGGAAGGGGACAAAAGGAAAGCTCCTGGTTTTGCAATGCAAAGAAAACGACAACAGAGAGGAAAGAAAACGCTGCTTCCGTCCGGGCCGGAGGTTCGACCACGAAGGAGATGACCGTCGCCATGGAGCGGAACGATTCCGGTTTGTCCAAGACCATCTTCCCTTTCTGCCAGCCGGTGGATCACGCATGAGGCCGGCTTGTGGAACGATGCCTTGATCGTCTACAATTGTTGGTAATCTAGGCATATGGCAAAGCCAACCGATCTTGTCCAGGGCACTCTTGATCTGCTGATCCTCAAGACCATCTCGCTCGAACCCAAACATGGCTGGGCGATCGCCAAGCGCATCCAGCAGGTTTCACAAGAAGCTCTACAGATCCAGCAGGGGTCCTTGTACCCGGCGCTGCACCGTCTGGAGCAGCAGGCGTGGATCAAGGCCGAGTGGCGCCCGACCGAGACCGGGCGAATGGCCAAGTTCTACTCGCTTACGCGTTCCGGACGGAAGCAACTGGAAAGGGAATTAGCAAACTGGGCCCGGCTGTCGACGGCCATCAACATCGTAGTCCAGGAGGCGTAGCAATGCGGATGCTGGACAAAGCCCGTTTACGGCTTCGATCGCTGTTCCGCCGTCCGCATGTCGACTTGGAACTTGAAGCCGAACTTCGCTTCCACCTGGATCAACTCATGGAGGAGAACATTTCCTCCGGCATGCCGCCCGAGGAGGCCCGGCGGGCCGCGCGGCGCATGATCGGAGGCATCGCGCAGTGGCAGGAGGAGTGCCGGGATATGCGCCGCGTAACCTTCTTCGAGGATCTTGTACAAGACATACGTTATACGATTCGGTCTTTGGCGAAGAGTCCTGGGTTTACAGGAATTGTCGTCGCAACTCTGGCGCTTGGGATCGGAGCAAACACCGCCATCTTCACGATCGTGCACGGGGTGCTGCTGCGGCCGCTCGACTACCCAAAGCCCGATCAGCTCATGTATCTGACGGCAGAAGCTCCGGCCATTGGGAGCACGCAAAGCGCGCTCTCCGCGCCGGAGTACATCGAGTTCCGCCGGATGAGCCGATCGTTCGCGGTGGTTGGCGCTTATTCGACCGGCAACGCCGCATACACAACCGGCGAGGTCAACATCACGGCAGGGGACCGGCCTCTGCGGGTGCGCTCGATCTCGGTCGACGCACAATTGCTCAAGGCGCTCGGTATTCGGCCTGAGCAGGGGCGCTTTTTCAGCGAAGAAGAAACCTCCCGCTGGACGGGGACGCTACCGCCGCCGATCGCAATTCTGTCGCACGAACTGTGGCAGACCGCGTTTGGGGGGCGACCGCTGGTTGGACAGAAAGTGGAAATCGAAGGCCGGCTCCACGAAATCGTGGGCATTATGGCGCCCGGGGCCGACATCATGGATCACCGCACGCAGGTTTGGCTGCCTCTTTGGCTCCACCCGAATACGGCCCCGCAACGCGGCGCCCATGTCCTCTACGTCATTGCACGATTGAAAGACGGCGTCACCGCTGCGGTGGCACAGGCGGAGCTGAGCGCATTCCTCGAGAACTGGGGCGATCGAGCCGGCACGACAGACCATGTCCCCACCAACCGTCCCGTGCGCTCAGTAGACCACACGCTCCAATTGCGGGCGTTACAGGACGCGATCGTGGGGAATGCCAGCCGCCCGATCTGGGTTCTGCAGGCCGCCGTGGGATTTGTGCTGCTCATCGTCTGCGCGAATCTTGCGAACCTGGTAATGGCTCGCGCCGGTTCGCGCAGACGGGAATTCGTCGTGCGCGCTGCTCTTGGCGCCAGCCGCGGCCGGCTACTCCGGCAGGCGCTGACCGAGGGTGCGCTGATGTCGGGAGCCGGCGGCATTCTGGGTCTGTGGCTGGCCAGCGCCGGCGTGCGGGCGCTGATCCGCGCCTACCCGACCAGCGTCCCGCGCACGAGTGAGATCACCATCGACTTGCCCGTTTTGCTGGTTGCGCTCGGCCTCTCGGCGGGGACGGCTCTGCTGGTTGGGTTCGTATCGCTCGGCCGGAGAAGCAGCAGCATGGTGACTGCGCTAAAGGAGGGCGCAAGAGGCACCACCGGCGCCTGGCGCCACTACGCCCGCCGTGGGCTCGTGATCGCCCAACTCGCCTTTGCGGTGATGCTGGTGATCGGAGCAGGCTTGTTAGTTCAGACGGTTTACAACCTCACGAAGATCGATGCAGGATTTAGCCGATCGCGGCTGGTGACCTTCTCCATGACATTGCCAATGGCGAATTCAGAAGCCGACACACGCGCGCAGACCTATCAACGCATACTCGACAGGCTTCGCTCCGTGCCTGGCGTGCTGGGAACGGCCGCCATGTCGGGTCTGCCACCGAATCGAACCCCAGATGCGATCGCTACACCGATCGAGAACTACAGCTCTTACGACGGAAAGCCTTTTGAAGTTATCGACTACTACCAATTCGTCATGGGCGACTATTTCAGGACGATGGGCATCCCGATCATCGCCGGCCGCGGCTTCGAGCGAACCGACAACGCATCGCAAGGCAAGGTGGTCATCGTCAATGAGACGCTGGCGAAAAGAATCTGGAAGGAGCAGAACCCGATTGGCCAGCGTCTGCGGCCTCCGGGCGCGTCCTTTGGGGCCAGCGAGGATGCCTGGCATACCGTGATCGGAGTGGCCAAGGACGTCAGGCAGCGCGGGGTGGAGCGCCCGGCAGGAACGGAGCTTTACGTATCCCTTGACCAGCACCGGGTGTCCCCGCCCAGTATGAACGTGGTGATGCGGACGACCCTGCCGCCGGCCGCCCTGTCCGGGACGATCGAGCGGGTGGTGTCGGAGGTGGAAGCCGGGGTTCCTGTTGTGCGGCTTCGCGACATGGATTCGGTGTTCGCCGAATCGATTCGCCGACCGAGACTCCTGGCCCAGCTATTGGGCGCATTTGCCGGACTGGCGCTGCTACTGGCCGCTATCGGCACTTACGGCGTGCTCTCCTACATGGTGACGGAGCGGCGGCGCGAGATCGGCATTCGGGTCGCCCTTGGCGCAGCTCGCTCCCAGGTGCTCATGCAGATCATGAAGCAAGGGCTTCAGGTCACGGCAATCGGTGTCACGATTGGCCTTGGAGGCGCGCTTGCCGTAAATCGACTGATCGCGTCCCTGCTGTTTGGCGTGCAACCGACGGATATGGTGACGATCGCCTTTGTGATCGCAACGATTACGGCAGTGGCGGTAGCCGCCAGTTGGCTGCCGGCGTGGCGCGCATCGCGGCTGGACCCGAACGTCGTGCTCAGAGACGAGTAGCAACGGAGGCGCTTTCCTGGAAACCGCGCTTTCGGGAGGGAAATGGGACCGATCACCGGCGGGACCGGATGCGTTGGCCGGATTGCTCGTTCGCTGGCGATCAGACAGGATCCATGCAAGCTCGTGCCATTGTCGAGCTTGCACAAAACGCTGCTGAACTCTGGTCGTTAGTTGTATTGTTGCCGTGCGTGATTCGGTTCGTCCGCTTGCTGGCGCGCGCGGTTCCGTTCCGCCACTGAGCCGCGACGATAAGGGAGCGGACTTCACGGTCAGCGCATTAGTACTATTTGCCGGACTGAAGTCCGGCGCCGGCTGAAAGCCGACCCCACAAGACCGGGCATCTTAGCTGCCATTTTTGCAACACAGTGGCGCTGGTACTGCGACCGGGTGATTTCGTTTGTCCGCTTGCTTACGCGCGCGGCTCGGTTCCAGCACTGAACCACAAGCGGAAAGGAATAGATTTTGCGGTCGGAAGACCTAGTGGCTCAATTTTTTGCAGAGCTCATAGATCAAGGAGATCAGCAACGAGCGAAAGACGAGTGCACAGAAGAAACATATCCGGGATCTTGTGGACCACGCGCGTACGCGACCCGTCCTCGGCCGCGCTCGACGACGGCCCGCAGTTGCGCTGCCCCGCGCCGTGCGCTATAGGAATACTCCATGGAGATCGTCGCGCATGGGCTGTGGGCCGCAGCCGGGGCGATTACCGTCAGCCGGGCAACCACTATCCGTCTCCGCACGAAATGGGCGGTGTGGTGGGGCCTGTTCCCGGACGTGCTGGCGTTCGGTCCTTCGATCATCGCTGGAGTGGTGTTGTTGCTCATCGGTGGCCGCGAAGTGATTGCGCCGGGCGCTCCGCACGTCCAACTTGCTCTGTGGCTGTACCCCGCCGCCCATAGCCTCGTCATCTTCACTTTGGCGTTCGCGGTCGTTATCATTGTGGCGCGCCGAGTGGTGTGGGAGATGCTTGGATGGCTGCTGCACATCTTGATTGACATTCCGACCCATAGCTACTCGTACTACGCTACACGCTTCCTCTGGCCGGTATCGGATGTGCGAGTGGACGGTGTCTCGTGGTGGACGCCATGGTTCTGGGGAGTGACCTACGCCGCGTTGGCGGTGGTCTACGCAGCGTTGTGGAGGAAAGGCTGGCTGAAACGGCCGCTGGCGGAAGGGGCCTGAGGATGCGGCCAGCATCAGCGGGTGGCCGTCCGGCAGTTGGCCGGCAGACGGAACGCAGCGCCCTGCCGAGAATGGGATGGATGCGGCAGCGACTGAATCTAGCGCACCGGCCGGCCGGGAAACGAGGATCCGCGAGCACGAGCGAGGCCAAGGCGCTTCATCAGGCTGTGCAATGTTGTCGGGGGAACGCCGAGCCGCTCGGCCGCTCCGCCGGAGCCCGCGATCTTGCCTCCCGCCTCGCCGACGGCTCGCAGTACCTCTGCGGCAATCGCTGTGTCGAGGCGGTTGAGGCCTTTCGGGATGGCGAGGCTGGACTCGTCCCGGAGAGGCTGCGGCCCAAGCGGACGGCTGTCACGATTGGTCAGATCAAGGTGCCGCGGCTGAATCGTCTGGCCGCGAGCGAGAATGGTGGCACGCTCCAGAGCGTTGCGAAGCTCCCGAACGTTTCCGGGCCAAGCAGGCTCCTCGAGCGCCCGGAGGGCCGCCGGACTAATCGAGGGCGCAGACACTTCAAGCTCTTTTCCAATCCGCTTCAAAAGGTGAGTCGCTAGGAGTGGAATATCGATCACTCGCTCTCGCAAGGGTGGCAGATGGAGGGGGTATGTGCTCAGCCGGAAGTACAGATCCTCCCGAAAGCGGCCCCCCTCCACCGCCCGCCTCAGGTCTTTGTGGGTCGCGGCAACCAGACGCGCATCGGCGCGCAGCAGTGTGCCGGCCCCTCCGACGCGCTCGTAGACGCGCTCCTGGATTACACGCAGCAATTGGGCCTGGACGGCCAGAGGCAGGTCCGCTACCTCATCCAGGAACAGAGTCCCCTTGTCCGCGAGGGCAAAACGCCCATCGCGCCGGCGATCCGCTCCGGTGAAGGCGCCGCGCTCGTGGCCGAACAACTCGCTACCGGCGAGTTCCGGGACCACCGCGGAGCAGTTGAGAGCCACGAATGGACCGGCCGCCCGAAAGGACCACTGATGAATCGCGCGCGCGACCTGCTCTTTGCCGGTTCCGGTCTCACCGGTAATCAGAACCGTCGCGTTCGTCGGGGCGGCCAGCCGAGCCCTTTCGACTACCCGTAGCCAGATTGGCGAACTGCCAACCAACGATGCGCCCGTGTCTCCGTCCTCTTTGAGCCGGGCCCGTAGGGCGGCCAGATAGTCGAGATCCTTCGAAAGTGAATCGGCGCGGCCTTCTTCGTGGATGAGCCTCGCGGCAAGATCGGCAAGAGCGCCGATGGCGGCGACCTGTTGCGGTGCAAACGCGCCGCAGACGGATACGTCGACGGTCAACAAACCCTCGAGTTCGTTCCCATGACGCAGCGGCGCAACCAGGCAGGAATGATCGCCCGGCAGGGTGACGGCTCCTTCGTACGTGTCGGGCTCGTCGATGTGTTCACCCGGCTGGCTGTGCATGATCGTCGGGCGATCCAGGTCGAGCGCCTTGCGCAATGCGGGCCGCTCGGAAAGATCGATTCGCAATTCCCGAAGCTTGGGTGTCGACAGCGATCCCGCCGAGGCCAGCACGCGCAGTTCGCCACGTGCGGTTGTCGTCAAAATCGCGGTCAAGTCCGCCGGCACAATCCTGCCCACGGACTCAAGGATGTCGTCGAGGACTGGAGTTGGCACGAAATATCGTCTCTAACGTAATATCGTATCATTCTGACGACATATCGCGCAGAGAGTATATCGGCATTACAGCAAATCCCCTTTTAAACGTGTTTACAGATTTGGAGACGCGCATGCATTACAGATGACCGAGGAAATCAAAGATATGGCTCGAACGAACGAAGTACTCATCCAGCTCCAGGCGGACGCCACGGTGTTTTACCAGAAACTGCGCACCTTTCACTGGACCGTGACCGGCGACCGATTCTTCCAACTCCATCAAGCGTTCGAGGATGCCTATACCCGTTGGGCCACTCACATTGACGACGTTGCCGAGCGCATCGTCATGAGTGGCGGCACGCCGTTGCTGTCCCTCTCTTCTGCCTTGAGTTCGTCGAAAATCCACGAGGCGACCGGCGTTGTGGCGCCGAAAGCCATGCTGGAGAGCGTTGTCAGCGATTCCCGCTGCCTGCTGGAAGAGGCAGGCAACGCGATCCAGGTGGCCGAGAGCGAAGGCCGGCGCGGCGTCGTCAACCTTCTCGACGACATTTGCGACGAGGAAGAGAAGGCTGTCTGGATGCTGAGCGCCCTGCTGAAGTAAATTGGTGCTGTCCCGGTCGCCTGCCAACGGGGACCGGGACGCCGCACCCAAACGATTCGCATGCCTACGACAGGCCGTACTGTTTCAGCCGATACTGCAACGTCCGCAGGCTGATCCCAAGCTGCCGGGCAGTGCGGGTGCGGTTCCCGCCGTTCTGCTGAAGGGCCTCTTCGATGGCTTTGCGCTCGATGTCCTTAAACAAGACGGGGCGAGTCGGTCCACTGCTGGTGATCGGAAGATCGTCCGGCTCGATGACGTCGTCGTAGAGGATCGCCAGACGCTCCATCGTGTTTTCGAGTTCCCGAACGTTGCCGGGCCACACGTACGCCATCAGGACGCTCTCCGCTTCCGGTGAAAGCGCGAGGTTCGGTTTACGGAGTTCGTTCGCCGAGCGCTCCAGGAAGAACCGGGCCAAGCGGCGGATGTCGGCGGGCCGTTCCCGGAGTGGCGGCAATTCGATCGGGAAGGTG
>CAZMRK010000529.1:0-3321 GCA_964568355.1 uncultured Solibacteraceae bacterium
TCGCGGTTATGGACCGGGAGGCGCAGCGCTGCCGCGGATTTCTGGCGGCTCAGACGCCACCCCGCCAGCCACAAAAGAAGGAGAAGAAGTAACCGGATCGATGCCATTCACTTGTAGCATTTGCGAGGCCGAATCCACGCGTATCTGTGTGTGCTGTACGAAAGATACGTGCGAGAATCATCTCTGCGAGAAGTGCGGGCGTTGCAGCGACTGTTGCGAGTGTGAAGTGCCTTTGCTGGAGGAAACGGTCGTCGCAGCGACGCCCAGCGTCCATCCTGGTCCACCGGCTGAACCGAAGCCGGAGCCGCCTTCACCGCCTCCTGACCCCGACCCGGTTCCAGAGGAAGAGCCTGATCCTGGGGTAGCACGGGAAGCCTACTATTAGCTTTTCGAGAGGGAACAGGAATCCGGAGTCTCCCCGGCTATGAGGCTGCGGCCGATTGCTCCAGAGCTGGGGTTGTGGGCTTTTTCAACGGCGTTTTAATCGCAGCAGATTTATGCGCTGCACTTTTCCGAGCGGCACCTCTCTGAGCGATAGAGCGACGCGTGGAGACGGCCGCGTTCTTAGTCCGCTGTTGACCGGCTGCACTCATTGCCGATTTTTTCCGCTTCGCGTTCTTGAAAGCAGCCCATCGCTTTCTCTGGGCTGCTGCGATTCGTTCTCGCGCCTCAGCACTGAGATTGCGCTTCCTGGGAGCACCCGGAGCAGCTAACGAAAAGCTTGCGGAAGGTTGGCCCACTTTATTACGCAGGTCTTCGATCTTCTGTTCGACCTGGGACAACATATGCTGCAATCCGATCAGTGCAGCTTGCAGAATTTCTACGTCAGCATTGACCGCCATACGGCGAATTATACCTTAATTACCGGGCAGGCCCTCCATACCACACAGAGAAATTATCTCGATCTTACTTTTTATTGATTGGGCCGAAGGCCTTCTTCGCTTCCCGCGGAGCCCGTCATCCATCCCGGATACCAGCGGAAGACGTTCCCGGTGAGGCTACCGATGAAAATATCACCGGTACGGCTGACATTGATCCAATGGCCGGGACTTTCCATGGCACCGAGAATCTTACCGGTCGACAATTGGACGAGCATGATGCGGCCCGCCAGGGTGTCATAAGTAATATTCTCAATGTTATCGCGGTGTGTAACAATCCACATCTCATCCCGGGGGGTGATAAATATGTTCTGAGTGGCACCAAGGTGGGTCCACTGGCGAAGGAACTTACCGTTGGGATCGAAGATCTGAATGCGGTTGTTTTCCCGATCGCTGACGTAGACGATGCCGTGGGAATCCACAGCGAACGAGTGGGGAATGTGAAATTCGCCTGGTCCCGTACCTGGCCGTCCCCAAGCCAGCAAGTATTTGCCGGAAGCCGAAAACTTTACGACGCGGGAGTTGCCGTAGCCATCCGAAACATAGAAATCGCCGTTCGGTGCGAACGCGATGTCCGTAGGCCGGTTAAAGGAATGGTCATCGGTCCCGGCCTTACCCTTGATGCCGAGGGTTAACAGCAACTCACCCGAGTTGGAGAATTCCATCACCTGGTGATCGCCGTTGTCAGTCACCCAAACGTGGTCCTGTCCGTCGATGCGCAGACCGTGCGGGTTTCCGAACATACCTCCCCCCCAGGAACGGAGATAGGTACCCTTTGGATCGAATACAACAATCGGGTCGGCCTTCTTACCGCGCTGAAAGACAAAGACCTGACCTCGGGAGTCAGTTGCGACAGCGGAAACGCGTCCGAACTTCCAGCCGGCCGGCATAGTGTCCGGCTCCTCACCGAAACGGATGTTCACGCGATACTTCAGCAAGCCGCCTTCGTGGGGATACCAGCCCTTTTGGGCTATGCCGGTAGAGGCACCCGCCAGGAGGAGAGCCATCCACAGTTTCATGTCGAGCTGCCGTAGGCTGCGGTCACTTGCTTTTTGACGTATTCCAAATCCCGTGCAACGGCCCGCAGCTCATCCTGCGGATTATACTCCAAGTGTAAAGAGATCGGCCCGGTAAAGCGTGCCGCGGCCAGCATGGAGAAGACCGCCGGCCAATCCACCATGCCCTGACCCATGGGACACATGGTCATCTGCCACTTACCCTCCACTTTGGTCCAGTAAAAATCCTGGAGGGCAATCATTTTGAGGCGGGGTAAAGCCAGGCGCAAGGCGACGTGCCATGTTCCGGCGCCACCTTCCGCGGTCGCATGGCAAGGGTCGAAATAATAGCCGATCGAATTCGGATCCATGTCGCCGATGATGGCTCTTGTGTCCCATGTCGAAGCCCCCACATACGATCCGGAATGATTATGGAAACCGGCAACCATCCCATATGCCCGGCCGATGGCCAGGAGACTGGCGAGGTCCCGCCTCACCTGGGCGATCCTGTCATCCACGTTGTCCGCAGGTCCATACTGCCAATAGCCAGGTCGATAGTAAGGCACTTTCATCGTGCCCGCGATACCCAGGACAGGACGCGACGTCCAATCCGCGGCGGAGAGGAGACTGGTGGTGATAATGGGTACTTCAACACCCTCCGCACGGATCGCTTCAATGGCGCGGAGCAGATCCACCTGAGAGTTCTGGGGAAGAACGTGCCCGCCGGGGCGAACGGTCAGGTCGCACCCCTCAAATCCCAATTCCTTCAGAACCGGGCCCAACTCCATATAATTTAATTTCGCCAGGTGTTTCGAAAACAAACAGATCATCGGCGTGGAGCGTTTGGCGAGGCCGGGCTCCTCTCTTTGCTGCTGACGATTTTGCTGCTGAGCCGCTACGGGCAGAGCCGCGGCGCCTAATCCAGCTATCCACTCTCGTCTCGTCCAATGCATGATTTACCCCAAAATCGCGATGATTGTCCCAGGTGGTATGGCGGCGGCCCGGCAGTTATAGAAGTAAGTAACGCTCATTTGCCCCTGCGCGGGCGAATCGCTGAAGGCGGTTGCCAAGCCGGCGCCGTGCTTCAAGTTCCGCCGAGTCAAGGTATCCATCTGGCCCACGGTAATCGTTCCGTATATTCCACTGCTATTCTAACGAAACGAGCTGAGTGCTGCTGTTGGCGCCAGCACAGATAGCGGATGGAGCGATTCAGTCAGAAGATCTGGAAGCAGAAGACCTGATTCGAACCTTCGGGAGTCAGGGAATACTCGCCCTTCTCGAGCCCCTCGTCCACTTCGACACGGAAAAGATTGTCGGAGGTCAGACGCTTGACTTCCAGGATGACGGGACGCGGATTATTCTTCTTTTTCTTTTCAAAGAAGGTGATTTCGCGACGCCCCTCACGGGTTTCCAGCTTATAAAGCTGGAGTTTTTCGGCCTCGAGCTTT
>CAZMRK010000530.1:0-10365 GCA_964568355.1 uncultured Solibacteraceae bacterium
GACGATGGGCGGTTTTACCGAGAATCCACTCCTTGTCTTCCGCAGTGAAGAAGGGAATCAATTCCCGCATGATCAGCAGTTCGAAAAAGTTGGCCCAGATGAGGCGGCGGGGGCCGAAGCGGTCGTAGAGGCGGTGCAGAAACGGCCATACGTCGCGGAACGGCGGCTGCCTGGTCTTGGAGGGATTGTGCAGCGAGGTGCGCACGTAGACGTTGGGATAGCGCGCCAGATCCAGCAGCGGCCCGAAGCCGGCGGCGTCGGGCGCGTTGATATCGATCATGGCCATGTGATCGATCACCACGTTGACACCGGGGAACCGCCGCGCCATATCCGCCACCTGTCCGACCTGATGAGGCGCGAGAAAGATATTGAAGACCGCGCCCAATTGCTCCGCCTTTTTCCAAAGCGGGTAGCACACCGGATCGTTGAGCCAGACCACATCCCGGTTGTAGATTGGACTAAGGCGCAAGCCGACCAGGCCGTCTTCCCGAATGAGCCGCTCCAGGCGCCCGGCATTTTCCCGATCGGCCGGAGAATACAGCCGATGACCGACCAGGAGGCCAATAGCGGCAAATTTGCCCGGATATTGTTTCACGCACCAAGCCGGGTAAGAGTTGTCCCGGCCGTAATAGCAGACATGCGAGATCACCACATGATCGACACGCCAGGTGTGCATCTCCGAAAGCAGATATTCGGCCGAATAATCGTAGCCCGGAAGGTTCTGCGGGCAGACGGCAAGCTGCGGATTGATGGGAAAACGCGAGTCGTGTATCGTCCAGGCATGTTCGGCGCCATTGACTACCGGCGGCAGCGAGGCTGCCGACGCGGCCAGGAGCCCGGCACTCGAAACGATCGCCTGCCGTCTTGTCCAGTGTTGCGTCATGCTGTCTCCATTCCCGGCATCATATCCGTTTTTTCGGGCGGATTCCTGTTGCCGGCCTCACATTGGAAGATGGTTTGCAGCATAAATCGCTCAGAGCATCAAACGCGCGCCACAGGGCCATTTCTACATGGATAAAGACGCCACACAGGATCAAGCCTTATTGGGAGCAACCTGGCTAGGAGAGGGCCGGTGCCGTTTTCTGGTATGGGCACCTTTCGCGGAGCGGGTGGAGGTATGTTTGCGAGGTTCGCCGGAACGAACGGCACCGCTCTCTCGCCTGCCATACGGGTATCACGAAAAGATTCTCGAAGAGATCGAGCCCGGCGCGCAGTATTTTTTTGCGTTGGACGGCCGTCTGCGCCGGGCCGACCCGGCCTCGCGCTACCAGCCGGCAGGAGTATTCGGGCCGTCAGCGGTGGTTCCCGGCGATTTTGCGTGGTCGGATACCGCCTGGCGCGGCCTGCCGCTGCGCGATTCTGTTTTCTACGAACTGCACATCGGCACCTTCAGCCGGGAAGGGACCTTTGAGGCTGTCATTCCGCGGCTGGCGGAGCTGAAGGCCCTGGGTGTTACGGCGATCGAGATCATGCCGGTGGCCGAGTTTCCGGGAGTTCGCAATTGGGGCTACGACGGCATCTTTCCGTTTGCCGTAGAGCATACCTATGGCGGTCCGGTGGGGCTGAAGCGCCTGGTGAACGCCTGCCACGAACATCAACTGGCGGTCACTTTGGATGTGGTCTATAACCACATCGGTCCGGAGGGCAACTACTTTCGCGACTTCGGTCCCTACTTCACGGAGCGCTACCGGACTCCGTGGGGCGCGGCGATCAACTTCGACGGGCCGGAGAGCGACGAGGTCCGGCGATTCTTCCTCGAGAACGCACTTCATTGGATCCGCGAGTTCCATATCGACGCGCTGCGGCTGGACGCCATCCATGCGATCATGGACCAATCGGCGCGACCTTTCTTGCAGGAGGTGACCAGCGTGGTGAAGCAGCAAGCGGAGCAACTCAACCGGCAGGTACACCTCATCGCGGAAAGCGATTTGAATGACGTGCGCGTAATCCGACCGCGGGCGAACGGCGGCTACGGCTTCGACAGCCAGTGGAGCGACGGATTTCACCACGCGCTGCACACCCTGCTTACCAGAGAGCATGACGGCTACTATCAGGACTACGGGCGAGTGAGCCATCTGGCGAAGGCCTACTCCGACGGCTTCGTCTATTCCGGGGAATACTCGGTATTCCGGCGCCGCCGCTACGGAAACTCCGCGCAGGGGCTGCCGGGCCAATCGCTGGTTATCTGTGCTCAGAATCACGACCAGGTGGGCAATCGGGCCTATGGCGAACGGTTGAGCACTCTGTTGGATTTCGAATCATTGAAGCTGGCCGCGGCGGCCGTGCTGCTCGCGCCGTTTCTGCCTCTGCTATTCATGGGGGAGGAATACGGCGAGACCGCTCCGTTTCTCTACTTCACCAGCCACGAAAGCGAAGAACTGGCGGAGGCGGTGCGGCGCGGCCGGCGCGAGGAGTTCCTCGATTTCACCTGGGGCGGCGACGTGCCGGATCCGCAGGCGGAGACCACGTTCGAGCGCTCGAGGCTCCGGCCGGACGAGCACCAGCAGGAAAGCCACCGGTGTTTGCGCAAGCTCTACCGATCGCTGCTGGATCTGCGCAGGAACCATTCGGCCCTGGCGGATCTCGGGCGCGAGCACCTCCAGGTCCTCTCCTTTGAGGACAGCCACGCGCTTTACGTAGGCCGGCGGCACGATTCGCAAGAAGTCGTCCAGGTGCTGAACTTCGCGCGGAATACGAACAGCTTCGAAGCTCCGATCCCGCCGGGCACATGGCGCAAAATATTCGATTCCGCGGAGGCCTGCTGGCTTGGGCCGGGCGGGCCGCCGCCGGGTGAACTCTCCTCCGGCGGAAGCGCGCGCCTGGAATTAAATCCCCGATCGCTGGTCATGTACGAACGCAGCTCCAAACTGAGTTGAAGGACGCTCCTGACGATGGGATACATCTGCATACATGGACATTTCTATCAGCCTCCGCGCGAGAATCCCTGGCTTGAAGCCGTGGAGGTGCAGGATTCGGCCTATCCCTATCACGATTGGAACGAGCGAGTCACGGCGGAGTGCTATGCGCCGAACGCGGCCTCGCGCATCCTGGACGGAGAGAGCCACATTGCCAAGATCGTCAACAACTACGAATGGATGAGTTTCAACTTCGGCCCTACGCTGCTTTCCTGGCTGGAGATCTTTTCCCCGCGCGTCTACCGGGGCATCCTGCAGGCCGACCGGCGCAGCCGGGAGCACTTCTCCGGCCACGGGTCCGCGCTCGCCCAGCCCTATAACCACATGATCATGCCGCTGGCCAATGCCCGGGACAAGGAAACCCAGGTGGCGTGGGGAATCCGCGATTTCGAGCGGCGCTTTCAGAGGAAGCCGGAAGGCATGTGGCTGCCGGAGACAGCGGTAGACCTGGCCACGCTGGAGGTGCTGGCGCAGCGCGATATCCGCTTCACGATTCTGGCGCCGCGGCAGGCTGCGCGTGTGCGTAGAATGGGAAGCCGATTGTGGCGGGACGTCAGCGACGAGCGCATCGATCCGACCATGGCCTACCGCCTGCGGCTTCCCTCGCGTCGGTCCATCAACCTGTTTTTTTATGACGGGCCAATTTCCCGGGGCGTGGCGTTCGAAGGATTTCTCAACAACGGCGAGGCCTTCGCCCGGCGCCTGGTCGGCGTGTTCTCCGAGGAACGCACGTGGCCCGAGCTGGTGCACATCGCAACCGACGGCGAAACGTATGGCCATCACCACCGGCACGGCGAGATGGCATTGAGCTACGCCCTGGAGTACATCAAAAGCAACGACCTGGCCGAGATTACCAACTACGGCGAATACCTGGAGCGCCATCCGCCTTCGCATGAAGTGGAGATCTTCGAAAACAGCTCCTGGAGCTGCGTGCACGGAGTGGAGCGCTGGCGGGCCAACTGCGGATGCAACGCGGGACACGGCGGATGGAATCAGCTTTGGCGCGCGCCACTGCGCCAGGCCATGGATCTGCTGCGCGACGATCTCGCCCCACGGTTTGAGCGAAAAGCCGCGACGCTATTGAAGGCGCCGTGGACCGCGAGGAACGAATATATCGAGGCCGTTCTGGACCGCTCGCCGGAACGCGTGAGCGGCTTTCTCGCGAGGCATGCCGCAGGCACGCTGGATCCGGAGCAGATCGTAACCGCGCTGAAGCTGCTGGAACTGCAGCGCAACCTCATGCTGATGTACACCAGTTGCGGCTGGTTCTTTGACGAGGTCTCCGGGCTCGAAACCGTGCAGGTAATCAAGTACGCGGCGCAGGCGATCCACCTTGCCGAAGAACTGTTTGGGGCCGGCGTGGAAGAGAAGTTCCTGCAAGTACTGGCGGAGGCGCAGAGCAACATTCCCGAGTATGAGAATGGGGCCTGCGTTTATGAAAAATTCGCCAAGCCCGCCATGGTGGACCTGAAGAAAGTGGCGGCGCACTATGCCATCAGCTCGATTTTCAAGGCCTATCCGGAACAGGCGCGGGTCTACTGCTACACGGTTGCCCGGGAAGACCAGCACTTGCTGGAGGCCGGTCGCATGAAGTTATCGATGGGCCGCGCTCAGTTCACCTCGGTGATCACCCAGGCGAGCCAACGGTTGAGCTATGTCGCCCTGCATTTCGGCGATCACAACCTGAGTTGCAGCGTTCGCGAAGTAGTGGATGAAGCAGCTTACGAATCGACGGCACAGGTTCTGCAGGAAGCGTTCGCCGGGGGGGACATTCCCGCAGTGCTGAAGATGATGGAGAAAGAGTTCGGCCCCACCAGTTATTCGCTGAAATCGCTTTTCCGCGACGATCAGCGCAGCATTCTGAGGCAGATTTTGAATGTATCGCTGGAGGAGGCCGAGGCGGAGTATCGCCAGATCTACGAGCACTATGCCACGCTGATTCACTTCCTGCGAGACCTGGGCGCGCCGCTGCCGCGCGCCATTCGAACCGCAGTCGAGTTCGCTTTGAACAGCCACTTGCGGCGCGAGTTCAGCCAGGACGAGATTGATCCCAAACGAGTGCGCAGCTTTCTGGACGAGGTGCAGGCAACGGGAATTTCGCTTGACTCGACGATGCTCGAATTTACGCTTCGCATGACCCTGGAACGGCAGATCGAGCAGTTAGCCGACCAGCCGGAGAATATCCGCTCCCTCACCAGGCTGGAGTCGACGGTGGAACTGGCTCACAACTTACCGTTTGAAGTCGTCCTGTGGACCGCGCAAAATGTCTGGTCCGAGATTCGCCAGTCCAGCTACGAGGACATTGCGCAGCGAGCGGAGGCCGGCGACGCCGACGCCCAGGACTGGCTGACTCATTTCCGCTCCCTGGGCGAGAAGCTCATGCTGCGGGTGAGCTGAGCGATGCGGACTCCGACCTCGACCTATCGCGTACAATTTCATTCGGGCTTTCAATTTCGCGACGCGCTTGCGATTGTGCCCTACCTGGATCGCCTCGGCGTGGATGCTCTCTACGCGTCGCCGATCTTCAAGGCCAAATCGGGGAGCAGCAGCGGCTACGACGTGACCGACCCGCTGCAACTCAATCCGGAACTCGGCTCCAGCGAGGACTTCCAGGCGCTGGTGGGGGAACTGCAGCGGCGGGAGATGGGCCTGCTCCTGGACATCGTACCCAATCACATGGCCGCTCACTTTGAGAATCCCTGGTGGTGCGACGTACTCGAAAACGGCCCTTCCTCTCTGTACGCGGAGTATTTCGATATCACCTGGGATCCGGGCACGCGGGAGCGGGAAGAACGGCTGCTGCGGCCGGTATTGGGGGCTCCGTTCGGCACGGTACTGGAGAATCAGGAGTTGATCCTGCGATTCGACCAGCGAGGGTTCACAGTGAGCTATTACGACCGCACCTTCCCCCTCGATCCGAAGAGCTACAACCTCATCCTGCGCTACGGACAGGATGATCCTACACGGCATGATCTGGGCCTCACGGGTTTTCAAGAACTGGGCAGGATCGAGGACCTCCTGGACGCCCTGCCGCCCTACACCACGACAGATCCTGATCAGATGGAGCAGCGGCAGCGCGACCAGGCATCTTTGCGGAGGCGGCTCTGGCACCTCTATGAGAGCAACGCGGAGTTTCGCGCCGTGCTGGAAGAGACCCTGGCAGTCTTTAACGGCGTGAAGGGCGACTCGCGCAGTTTTGATCTGGTGGAGGAACTGCTGGCACGCCAACCCTACGCACTTTCCTATTGGCGAGTGGCGCGCGAGAAGATCAACTACCGGCGTTTCTTCGATATCGCCGACCTGGTAGGCCTTCACGTGGAAGATCCGCGGGTGTTCGCGGCCACCCACGCCCTGGTGTTTCAACTGGCGGACGAAGGGAAGATCACGGGTCTGCGCATCGATCACATCGACGGACTGTACGATCCGGCGGACTATCTTCGCCGCTTACACGGCCGGCTTCCGGAAACCTACATCGTGGTGGAGAAGATTCTGCACGAGGGCGAAGACCTGGATGCCGCCTGGCCGGTACAGGGCACCACGGGCTACGATTTCCTGAATATCGTAAACGCGGTCTACACCGACAGCGGCGGTCTGGATGTGCTCGGAGGAGTCTACGCCCGCGTCACCGGCCTGACCGGCTCGTTCGCCGACACTCTGTACGAACAGAAGCGTCGCGTGGTGGAACAGCTATTTGCGGGGGAGGCGCTCTCGCTCGGACTACAACTGGGCCTGCTGGCGGATCACGACCGGCACGCGCGGGATCTGAGCCCCAGCGAATTGCAGCGCGCGCTAATCGAGGTGACGGTTTGCCTGGACGTCTACCGCACCTACGTCCGTACCATGGAGATCTCGATCGCAGACCGGATCCACCTGGAAGACGCACTGCGCGAGGCAGCGAAGCGCAACCCCGCGATCGATCCGGCGGTCTTCGCGTTCCTGCGGCGATTGCTGTTGCTGGAATTTCCGCCTTCCCTGCCCCCGGACCAGCGTCAAAAGTGGCTCCTGTTTATCCGGCGCTGGCAGCAGTTCACCGGTCCTGTCACTGCCAAAGGGCTGGAAGATACCACTTTTTACATTCATCACCGCCTGCTTTCCCTAAACGAAGTGGGAGGGCCGCGTCTCCCTCTGAGCCTGGAGGAGTTTCACGTTCTGCAGCAGTCGCGGCAGGAGTTTTGGCCGCACACGATGAACGTTACCTCCACGCACGATACCAAGCGCAGCGAGGATGTTCGCGCGCGCCTGACCGTGCTGGCCGAGATGCCAGACACGTGGGGCACGCATCTCAGCCGGTGGCGCAACCTGAACGCACGCGCCAAACCGGTGGTGAATGGGCGGCCTGCTCCCGACTCCAACGAAGAAGTGCTGATCTACCAGACGCTGATCGGCGCCTGGCCCCTCTCTCCGGAGGAGGAACCGGATTTTTGCGGGCGATTGAAGATGTTCCTCCAAAAGGCGCTTCGGGAAGCCAAGGTCCACACGAGTTGGATGAGTCCCAACGCGGTCTATGAAGATGCGGTGGCGCGTTTTGTCGATTCCATTCTGGAACGGTCCGATACCAACCGGTTTCTGGGCGACTTTTTGCTGTTTCAGCGGCGCATCGCCCCGTACGGCGCGTTTACTTCGCTCTCTCAGACTTTGGTTCGCCTGACGTCTCCCGGCGTCCCGGATACGTACCAGGGCACGGAGCTGTGGGATCTGAGCCTGGTGGATCCGGACAATCGACGGCCGGTGGATTTTGGGTTGCGTGCGGAGATCCAGTCGGCGGCCGAAGAGCGAAGCCTTACGGACTTGCTGGAACACTGGCAGGATGGCGGCGTCAAGCTGTTCACCATCCAGAAGGTCCTGGCCTTCCGGCAGGAGCATCCGGACGTGTTTCTGTACGGCGACTACCTGCCGCTTACGGCACTTGGCCCGCGGGACCAGCACGTCATCGCGTTTGCCCGCCGCGCGCGGGGCGCCTGGGCGGTGACCGTGGCGCCGCGCTTCATCGCCAGGCTGTCGCCTTCCGGCAATCCGCCGCTGGGAAGAAGACCATGGCGGGGAACCACGCTGCGCTTTCCGCCCAGCGCACCTGTTCGATGGACGAACGTCCTGACCGGCGAGATCCTGCAACTGAACGAAGACCAGGAGTTGCCGCTAGGCGCGGTGCTGCTGCGCTTTCCGGCAGCGGTGCTCTACGGCGTAGCGGAGGCGGCCTCGGAGGAACTTCAGACCGGAGCCGAGGTCTCTGACGAGGCGGCGGAGGCCCTCGCCTCGTGAGCTATCAGCCGATCGAATCGTACGGCGTCAGTGGGAATATGCGCTCGGTGGCGCTGGTCGGGAAAGACGGTTCCATCGACTGGTGCTGCCTGCCTTACTTCGATTCGCCCAGCGTCTTCGCCGCACTCCTGGACGACGAAAAGGGCGGCCGCTTCCGGATCAGCGCCGTGCCCGAATGCACATCCTGCCGGCAAATGTATCTGCCGGACACGAACATCCTGGTCACCCGCTTCCATACCGAGGACGCGATGGGCGATCTTACCGACTTCATGCCGGTGCCCGCCAGCGTGCCCGATTCGGACCACGGCAACCGCATCGTACGGATCGCGCGCTCGATCCGCGGCTCTGTGCGTTTCCGCCTGGAATGCCGCCCGGCCTTCGACTACGCGCGCCAGGATCATCGCATCGAGCGAATTCGGGGAGGCGTGGTGTTCGAGGGTGGGGAGACCCGCATCAGCCTGATCGGTCCGGTGAAACTCAAACGGAAAGGCCCTGCCGTGGTTGCCGAGTTCACGCTGGAGCCCCGCCAGACCGCTGTCTTCGTGCTGAGCTATCACCGCAAGGACGATGTATTCCAAGCTCCCGATCCAGGCGAGATGGAGCGCGATGCCCTTGCGGCCACGATCCGTTACTGGAAAGAATGGATCGGCAAGTGCCGCTACCAGGGGCGCTGGAGGGAAATCGTTTATCGTTCGGCGCTGGTGCTCAAGCTGATGACCTTTCAGCCGACCGGCGCCATGATTGCGGCGCCCACCTGTAGTCTTCCGGAACAGGTGGGAGGCAGCCGCAACTGGGACTACCGCTATACCTGGATCCGCGACGCGGCCTTCACCGTATATGCGTTTTTGCGGCTGGGGTACACGGAGGAAGCCGACGCCTTCATGCGCTGGCTGCAGAAGGCTTCCGTAAAACCCGGGCCGCAGGGGCCACTCCAGGTGATGTACCGCATTGATGGCAGCGCGGACCTGGCGGAAACGGAACTGCCGCATCTGGACGGCTATCGCGGCTCCCGTCCGGTGCGGATCGGGAATGCCGCCAGCAATCAGCTCCAGCTAGATATCTACGGCGAGTTGACCGATGCCATCTATCTCTATAACAAACATGCCAGCCCGATCTCCTATGACTTTTGGAACTACCTGACGGGGTTGTTGAACTGGCTCTGCGATAACTGGCAACAGCCGGATTTCGGCATCTGGGAGCGGCGGATGCAGCCGCAGCAGGTGGTGTCGTCCAAGGTGCAATGCTGGGTAGCGCTCGATCGCGCGCTCCGCATCGCCGATAAGCGCAGGCTGCCGATTCCGCATTCCCGGTTCCGGCAGGAGTGCGACCGCATCTATGAAACCATCATGCGGGAGGGGTGGAACGAGAGCCAGAAGACCTTTGTCCAGACCTTCGGATCCGATGCAGTGGATGCGAGCAGCCTGCTGATGCCCCTGATGCTGTTCGTTTCGCCGACGGATCCGCGGATGCTGAGCACGCTCGATCACATTACGCAGAGCCTGATCTCCGACAGCCTGGTCTATCGCTATCATCTCGGGGATGGTTTGAGCGACGGGTTGGCGGGCCGGGAAGGGACCTTCAGTATGTGCAGTTTCTGGCTGGCGGAGGTGATGGCCCGGGCCGAGCGCCTGGACGAGGCGCGCCTGATCTTCGAGAAGATGCTCACTTATTCGAATCATCTCGGCCTGTTCGGAGAGCAGATTGGAGCGAGCGGGGAGACCCTGGGTAACTTTCCTCAGGCATTTACTCACTTAGGTTTAATCAGCGCCGCGCTTTTGCTGGATCGTAAACTGGGACACAAGGCCTGATCGATCGCGCGGCGGCGGATCTCTCCCCGCTCTGAGCCGGCGAGCCGGACTAGCCACCCGTCATGGTGCGGGGAACGGGCTTGTCGGTGGAAGCATAGTCCGCCTTCGCTTCGGCGGTCGCGGAGATGTCCTCGGCGCCGGTGCGGGCCAGGATCTCTTCCGCTTTGCGCACCCAATCGGAATCATCGCAGTGGATCGAGATCAGGATGCCGCCTTTCTTAATGCGGCCCTCATAGCGTTTAGCTTCATATTCGGGGATGCCTGCCCCGAGCAGCGCTCCGGCAATCCCGCCCACGGTGCCGCCGGCGCCCATGCCGGCGAGAATCGACATGATCGGGCCGGCGGCGATAAACGGACCCATGCCGGGAATCGCCAATGCACCG
>CAZMRK010000531.1:0-5541 GCA_964568355.1 uncultured Solibacteraceae bacterium
AGCGACATATCGGCGATGGTCATGATCGTGCTCGCCGCCGAGTTCTGAATACCCGGCACCACCGTCTCTCCCACGCGCACCGGCAGGTTGGTCACGACCCCATCCAGCGGGGCATAGGAGTTGTATTTACGCAGCACATCGGAAACCTGGGTCAGAGTGGCCCGGGCCTGGGCCACCCGCTTCTGTGCGGCGCCCAGTTGCGCGGCGGTCTGCTCGCGCTGCGCGCGGGCCTGCACCAGCCGGGTCTCGGCCTCCCGCAGGGCATACTTCTGGACCTCGTAGGCCGCCTTGCGCGTGTCAAACTCCTGCTGGGCGATCAGCTTGTCCCGAAACAGCGAGCGCGCCCGCTCGAATTCGGCCGCCGTGCGGTCCGTATCCGCCTTGGTCCGGTCGATCACCGCCTGCATGGTGCGGAGATTTTCATCGGCCGCCTTTAAATTCGCCTCCGAGGAGGCGGAATCCGCTTCCGCCGAAGCCAGTGCGGCCCGCTGCGCATTCACCACTGCCTCCGGCTGCACGTTTTCCAGTCGGGCCAGTAACTGGCCCTTCTTCACCGGTTCGCCTTCCTTTACCAGAATCTCTGTAATGAGGCCCTGGGCATTTGCTCCGATGTTGATGTAATTGCGAGGCTTAATTTCGCCGGAAGCAGTTACCAGGCTGGTCAGATCCTGGCGGACGACGCGCCCGGTCTGCAATGTGACAATCCCTTTACGGCTGTAGACAGTGCTGGCGTACACGCCCAGCCCGAGCGTAACGACAACGGCCAGAATGATCAGTACTTTCCATTTACGCTTCACGGACGAAAATTCCTCGATTCGAGAAGATTAGACGCAAAAGGACGGAGCCGCGTTCGCACTATCTCACCTTACTTATCTTAGCATTCGCTAGGTTGTCGACGGCTGTGGCGCCCGATTCATCGGGCTGCCTCGCCACTCGTGGCGACGTCTCGCGCCCTCAGGCAAAGAGAGTGATCGCGTAAGTCCAGGCGTCACTGGCTCAGCCAGTTCACCCGGTCCGGGCGGGTGCTTTCGCATTGGTTGGATTCGGTGACCCCGGAAGCGATCTGCGCGCACGCATTTTCCGTGGCCGTGCGCAAAGCCTGCTCGCGACTCTGCGCCGAAGCCGTACGGCAGGCGCTGCGCCCGGCATACGTAATGCAGACCTCGCAGCGAAACCGGTTGGTGCCGATCGTCGAGGAAATGATCAGCGCCAGCACCACCACCAGAAACAGGATGCCCAGGATGACCGTCTTTTTCACGCGAAGAAGTTTCCCATGCGGCGGAACTTGGCGTAGCGCTGCTCGACCAGTTCGGCGGGGGGAAGGCCGCCCAGCTCCTGCAATGCTATCCGCAGGCGGTCTCCGAGGAACGCAGCCGCCGCTTCGGGATCTTCATGCGCGCCCCCGGGAGGCTCCGGAACAATACCGTCGATCAGCCCCAGGTGCTGGAGATCTTCGGCCGTCAATTTGAGCGCTTCCGCTGCCAGTTCCGCTTTGGCCGAGTCGCGCCAGATGATCGCCGCGCAGCTTTCCGGCGAAATCACGCTGTAGACGGCGTTTTCCAGCATGAAAACGAAGTTGCCCACGCCCAGTGCCAGCGCGCCCCCGCTGCCGCCCTCTCCAATGCAGACCGAGATCACCGGCACGCCCAGACGGGCCATCTCCCGCAGGTTGCGGGCGATCGCTTCCGCCTGCCCGCGCTCTTCGGCATCGATGCCGGGATAGGCGCCGGGGGTGTCCATGAAGGTGATTACCGGGCGGCCGAACTTGGCGGCCAATTGCATCAGGCGCAGGGCCTTCCGATAGCCTTCCGGCTTGGGCATGCCGAAATTGCGGTACAGCTTCTGCTTGGTGTCGCGGCCTTTCTGCTCGCCGATCACCATCACCGGCCGGTCGCCAAGAAACGCGAAGCCCGCTACGATCGCCGCATCGTCTCCAAAGGCTCGGTCCCCGTGGACCTCCTGAAAACCGGTGAAGATGCGCGGGATATAGTCGAGCGCATGAGGACGCTTGGCATGGCGTGCGAGCTGCACCCTCCGCCAGGCATGATTGGTTGTTTCCGAGCCGGTCGTTTCCGAACCAGCCGTCTCGGCCATGGGGTCCAGCGCGGGGGCGTCCAGCGGTTGCTCGAACTCGTCCGGCTGGGATTGTTCGGGATGCACCTCAGCCATCTTAACAAAGGCTGCCGCCCGCCCGGACGGGTTAGGGCACAATTGTGAAATTTCCTACTTTCGGGTTGCCGCTAACGGTTAGCTAAAGAACGCGCTCCCGAAAGAAGGGCGTTTTGGGTCTTGTCTTTCCAGCCAAGCGGACCCAAACTCATTGCATGGGGTGCTCTATGCTGACGAGCACACATCTCGCCCGCAACAGGCAGTTGTTCCCGTTCCAGGAGTTCCGGTGTGAATGGGCCCGCTGCTTCCAAACGAACTTCTTGCATCGAGGACAAAACAATGTGTGATTATTCGCTCATGGCTATCCCGAATCGCCTGGCTCAGGAGGGGGAAGAACTGGTTGCACACCGTTTTCCGACTGGATCGATGGGTTTGGCATCTCCCGCCGATCTCCGGCGGACGGTTTGTCTCTCTGCCCGGAAACCGCAAGGGTTCTGGGCGGCGGTGAAGAATTTCTTTGATCCGCCGAAGGTTCAGCCCACTCCGGCAGTGTGCATTCCGCCCGGGGCGCGCCTGCGTCTGCGCGATATTTCCACGCGGATTCAAAGTGAACTGGGGGTCGGCGCCGACGAAGAGGTGACCTTCACCCAGCTCAATGCGACCGCAAACAGCTATCGCGATGCCGTGCGCTTCCACAATGGCCGGGAGTTGCGGCTGCAGGAGTTGCGGGAAGGACAACGGGTTTCCATTTTGGACCTTTCTCTGGCCGAACCCATGCAGCCGCTGGCCGAAGAGCATCCGGAACTGCTGTTCCGCTTGCGCTGACCGGTGGACCTCCTGACGGCCGCCGGGTCGTCAGGAGGCCAGGACCTCGACACAATCGCTGCCGCAGATATTCTCCAGCGCGGAGCGAAAGGCTTTATCCGGGCGCACTCTGGTCGGTACGTCCAGGATGACGGAGAAGTCGCGCGTCATTTCCAGCCGGAACCTCACCTGTGTTTCACCGGGCTTGCTGGCAAATAACTGTTGCAGCGCCGCGGCTTTATCCGGAGTGCCGTTCCTTCCCAGCCAGACCCGGATCGAAATCAGCGACGGCAGCGGGATGCGTGCCACTTCGAGCGGCACAATCTCCTGAATGGAAAGCTTGGGCGGCGCGTTCTCTTCCGGCAGCACCAAACCGCGCACCAGCACCGCCTGGTCCTCCACCACCATCGAGGCCAGCCGCTCGTAGTTCGTGGTAAAGAGCATGGCCTCTACCGCGCCGTTGCGATCTTCAATCTGCATCGCCGCCCAGGGCTTCTGCTCGCGATTGCGCTTGCGCTGGATGCTGGTGAACACACCGCAGAGCGCTACCTCGGTTCCTTTCGCCAGGCCTTCCAGATTCGCCGTATGGTGCGAGGCCAGCTCGCTGATCTTGTCTTCATACTGATCGAGCGGGTGGCCGGTCACATAGAACCCCAGCATTTCTTTTTCGCCGGAGAGCTTTTCTTTGCTGCTCAGGTCGGGGAGGTCCGGCAACGGCTTTTCGCTCTCGCCCTCCTCGGCAATCAGTTCGCCGAACAGCCCCACCTGGCCGCTCAGGCGGTCGCGCCAGACGCGCTGCCCGGCTTCCATGGCGCCTTCCACCGCGGCATAGAGCTGGGCCCGGTTGCCTTCCAGCCTGTCCATGGCGCCGGCGCGGATCAGGCTTTCGATCATCCGCCGGTTGATCGAGCTGGGATCCACTTTCTCGCAGAACTGGTAGAGCGAGCGGAACTGGCCCACCTCCTGGCGCGCCTTGCGGATCGCCTCCACCGCCGAAGGCCCCACGTTCTTGACCGCCCCCATGCCGAAACGGATCGCCTTGCCGTCCGGGGTGAAATTCCAGTCGCTGGCGTTCACATCCGGCGGCAGCACCGTGATGCCCATCTCGCGGCATTCGTTGATGTACTTGACAACTTTGGCCGTGTTGCCCGTTTCCGAGGTGAGCAGCGCGGCCATGAAGTCCACCGGATAGTGGGCCTTCAGGTAGGCCGTTACATAAGCAAGGTAGGCGTAAGCGGCCGAGTGCGACTTGTTGAAGCCGTAGCCGGCGAACTGCTCCATCAGGTCGAAAATCTTCTCGACCTTTTTTTGTGGAAAGCCGCGTTCGAGCGCGCCCTTGATGAAACGCTCGCGCTGCGCCGCCATCTCCTCGATCTTCTTCTTGCCCATGGCGCGGCGCAGCAGATCCGCGTCGCCCAGCGAGTAGCCCGCCAGGCGGTTGGAGATCTGCATCACCTGCTCCTGGTACACGATCACTCCATAGGTCTCTTCCAGAAGCTCCTTGAGCTCGGGCAGGTCATAGACCACCGTCTTCTTGCCCTGCTTGCGATCGATGAAGTCGTCGATCATGCCGCCTTGAATCGGGCCGGGGCGGTAGAGCGCGTTGAGTGCGGTGAGATCTTCAATCCGGTTGGGTTGGTACCGCCGCAGGATGTCGCGCATCCCCGGCGATTCGAACTGGAACACGCCGCTGGTATAGCCCTTGCAGAAAATCTCGTAGGTTTCCTGGTCGTCGAGCGGCAGGTCCTCCGGAACCAGCTTGACGCCGTGGCGGCTTTCGATCAGTTTGAGCGCGTCGTCGATGAGCGTGAGCGTCGTCAGGCCCAGGAAGTCCATCTTGAGAAGCGAGAGCTTCTCCAGACCGCTCATATCGAACTGCGTCACAATTTCCTCGCGGTTCGTTCGATAAAGCGGCACCAGTTCCTTAAGCGGCTGCGGCGAGATCACCACGCCGGCCGCGTGCACCGAACAGTTGCGCGCCAGGCCTTCCAGCCGCAGCGCTACCTGCAGCACCTCGGCGACGCGCGGATCCTTGCGCGCGGACTCCTCGAAGCCCGGCTCCGCCTTCATCGCATCGCTGAGCGAGATGTTCAGGACATTGGGCACCAGCTTGGTAATCCGCTCCACGTCGGCGAAGCTGACATCCAGCACACGGCCGACGTCCTTGATCGCGGCCCGCGCGCCCAGCGTGTTGAACGTAATGATCTGTGCCACCTGCTCGCGGCCGTAGCGTTCGGTGACGTATTGGATCACCTCGCCGCGCCGGTTCATGCAGAAGTCGATATCGATATCGGGCATGCTGATGCGCTCCGGGTTGAGGAAGCGCTCGAACAGCAGGCCGTATTGCAGCGGGTCGATATCGGTGATGTGCATGGCATAGCCGACCAGGCTGCCGGCGGCGGAGCCGCGGCCCGGACCCACCGGAATATTCTGCGATTTGGCGAAGCGGATGAAGTCCCAGACGATCAGAAAGTAGCCGGAGAACTTCATCTTCTGGATCATCTGGATTTCGCGATCCAGGCGCTCGGCATACTCGGCCAGATCGTGCTTCAGGCGGCCCGCCCGGCGCAGCGCCTCCAGCCGCGGCCGCCGGCTCTCGAAGCCCTGCCGCGCGACGTATTCGAAATA
>CAZMRK010000532.1:0-5619 GCA_964568355.1 uncultured Solibacteraceae bacterium
GCGGTATATGGGCTGGAGCGCTCGCACGCCATGGCCGAGGAGCAGTGCGCCCGCGCCCATGAGACGCTGGCGCCGTTCGGCGAGCGCGCCCGGCGTTTGCACGAACTCGCGGACCTCATCGTTCACCGCAAATCATGAAGAACCGCCTGGATCGCCTCATGCTGGAGCGCGGTTTGGCGGAGTCCAGACAGAAGGCGCAGGCTCTGGTCATGGCGGGAGCGGTGCTGGTCGATGGTCAGAAAGCCTCCAAGCCGGGACAGATGTGCGAAGCGGACGCGCGCGTGGAAGTGGCGGAGCGGCCGCCGTTTGTGAGCCGCGGGGGCTTCAAGCTGCAAGCCGCGCTGGCGAACTTCGGGATCGCGACCGCGGGGCGGGTCTGCCTGGATGTGGGGGCTTCCACGGGCGGCTTCACAGACTGTCTGCTGCAGCATGGCGCGGCGCGCGTGCACGCGGTGGACGTCGGAAGTGGGCAGTTGGCCTGGAAGATCCGCACCGACGCGAGGGTCGTGCTGCACGAGCGGAAGAACGCCAGAGACCTCCGGTTCGAGGATATCGGCGAGCAGGTGGACCTGATCGTTTGCGATGTGAGCTTTATTTCGGTCACGCTCCTGCTACCCGTGCTGGCGCCGCTGTTACGCCCGCAGGGCGAAATGGTTATACTTGTCAAGCCGCAGTTCGAGGTAGGGAAGGGCCAGGTTGGCAAGGGCGGTATCGTACGAGAACCGGAGCTCCATCACGCCGCCTGCGCGCGGGTGACGCAGGCGGTGGAACAGCTCGGATTCATCACCAGGATCATGGACAGTCCGATTCTAGGGGCCGAAGGGAACCGGGAGTTCCTGCTCTATGCCCGACATTAAGACGGTAGGGATTATTTCGAAGCCGAATGTGCCGAGATCGGCCGAGCTTGTTCCGAAGCTGATCGAGTGGCTGACGGTCCGCGAGATTCGTGTGCGCTGCGACGAGGCCACCGCCGCTTATGCGCCGGGCACGAACGCGATTGCGCGCGAAGATGTGCCGGAGGGCTGCGACCTGGTGATTGTGCTGGGGGGCGACGGGACGCTGCTCTCGGCCGCGCGAGCCATTGGCCGCCGCGAGATCCCGCTGTTCGCGGTGAACGCCGGCGGCCTGGGATTTCTGACTGCCATTACGGTGGAAGAGCTGTACCCGGAACTGGAGCGTGCCTTGCGCAGCGAGCACCGGGTGGGGCGGAGAAGGCTGTTGCAGGTGGAGGTGCGCCGGGACGGAGAAACGGTGGCGTGCTACGAGGCGCTCAACGACGCCGTGCTCACCAAGTCCGCCATCGCGCGCATGATCGATCTGGATGCCTTCGTCGATAAACAATTTGTGTGTGCTTACAAGGCCGACGGCCTGATCGTATCGACGCCCACCGGATCGACCGCCTACTCGCTCTCGGCGGGCGGGCCGATCATCTTTCCCACGGTTCCGGCGATGTGCCTGACGCCGATCTGTCCACACATGCTGACCAATCGTCCGGTCATTTTGCCGGACACCAGCGTGATCCAGATCATCTGCCGCGGGGAGGACTCCTCGGTGTTTCTGACCATCGACGGGCAGATCGGCGAGCCTCTGAAGAAAGGCGATCACGTGGTGTGCCACAGTTCGCGATCGGCGCTGCATCTGATCCGGCCGCCGCGGATGATGTTTTTTGACGTGCTCCGGCAGAAGCTCAAGTGGGGAGAGCGTTGAAGCGGCTGTCGCTGACGGCCTGGATCTTTCTGGGAATGGCCGCCGGGATTGCGCTGGGCGTGGCGTCTCCCGGCATGGCGGTACGGCTGGCTCCGGTGGCCAACGTCTTTCTCCGCCTGATCCGGTCGATCATCGCGCCGCTGCTGTTCGGCACGCTGGTCTACGGGATCGCCGGAGGAGGCGATCTGAAGCGCATGGGGCGAATCGGGTTGAAGGCCATTCTGTATTTCGAGGCGGTTACCACGATCGCTCTGTTCCTGGGCTTGGGAGCGGTGAACCTGGTGCGGCCCGGGGTGGGCATGCGGCTGGCGCGCACGGGCTCCGAAGCCGCGGTACCGGAGACGCATACGTCGCTCAGTTCCGTGCTGGAGCACGTCTTCCCCGCCAGTGTGATCGATGCCATGGCGCGCGGCGACGTGTTGCAGATCGTGGTGTTTTCGTTCCTGTTCGGAGCAGCCTGCGCGGCGGTGGGGGCGAAAGCACAGCCGGTGGTCCGGTTCTGCGAGTCGCTGGCGGAGGTCATGTTCCGGTATACGCGGTACGTGATGTACCTGGCGCCGGTAGGCGTGGGCGCTGCAATCGCAGCGACGGTGGGCAGTAAGGGCTTTGGCGTGCTTTTCGGGCTGGGCAAGCTGATCCTGACCATGTATCTCACCCAGGCGCTGTTCGTGGTGGTGGTACTGGGCGCGGTAGTGCTGGCCGCGGGTATTCCCGTGGGGCGCTTCTACCGGGCGGTACGGGAGCCTTTTCTGATCGCCTTTTCCACTTCTTCGAGCGAGGCGGCCCTGCCGGCAGCGCTGGAGAACATGGAAGAGTTCGGCGTTCCCCGGCACATCGTAGCGTTTGTCCTCCCCACCGGATACAGCTTCAACCTGGACGGCACCACGCTGTATCTTTCCCTGGCCTCGGTATTCGTGGCGCAGGCGGCGGGGATCCAGCTTTCGCTCGGGCAGCAATTGATCATGATGCTGACGTTGATGCTCACCAGCAAAGGCGTTGCCGGGGTGCCCCGCGCGGCACTGGTGATCCTGGCCGGGACCCTGGCCACCTTCCAGCTACCCATGGAGGGAGTGGCGGTGCTGCTCGGCATCGATGCGCTGATGGATATGGCGCGGACCTCCGTGAATGTGCTGGGGAACTGCCTGGCGAGCGCGGTGGTGGCGCGCTGGGAAGGCGTACGGTTTGAACAAATCGCCCGGCCGTAGCCCTATTCATTCCGCAGAGCCAGCAGCGGGTCCATCCCCGCGGCGCGGCGCGCCGGCAGATAGCTCGCGACTGCGCTGATCGCCAGAAGCGCCAGGGGAACCAGCGCGTACACGGCCGGAGACGATGTGCCGAGGCCGGGGAAGCTTGCGGAGAGCAGCGGCACGGCTGCGAAGGCGAGCGCGGCGCCGGCGGCGATGCCCATGCCGGCGAGGATCAGACCGCGGCGCTCGACCAGCCATACGATATCGCGGCGCCGTGCTCCCAGGGCGACGCGTATGCCCAACTCCTTGACACGGCGGCTCACGGTGTAGGCAACCAGGCCGTAGAGGCCGGTCGTTGCGAGCACGAGGCCGATGAAGCCCATGGTCCCCACCATTTCAGAGAGCTCCAGCCACGTACCGGTGGCGCGGCTTTCATAGAGTGTCGCCACGGTGCGAAGGTTGAATACCGGCAGGTTGGGGTCGATCGATCGAACCATCTCGCGCAGCGGGGCTGCGAGCGCGCCGGGATCGCCGGTGGACTGCACGATCAGGGTCATGCGCGGCCGCGGATTCTGCTCGTAGGGCACATAGACATACGGCGCCGGAGCCTCGTTCACGGCCAGGTAGTGGCCGGTTTTGGCGACCCCGACAACTTCAGCCGCCGGCCCGTCCGGCCGGCCCAGCCGGATCCGCTTTCCCACCGCATCCTGATTCGGCCAGTAGGTTTTCGCAAACTGTTCGTTGACCATCGCCACACGGCGGGATTCGGCGCGGTCGTGGTCCGTGAAGGCCCGCCCGCGCCGGATTTCGACGCGCATGGTGTTGAAGTAGCCGCCGTCAACAGCCGCACCGAACACGATCACTTTCTCGCGGCCCTTGGGAAACTGGTAGCCTTCGGGCACGACACTCATGGTGGTTTGCGAGGGCGACAGAGGCAGCGATTCGGTCATCGCTACGCTCTCGACGCCTGCCATGGCGCGTACCCGATCGACGAGCTGGCGGTAGAAAGCCTTGGTCTGTTCGGGGGAATAGTGGAGGACGGCGGGCGCGGTGTCCATGCTGATCACATGGTCTGTGCGGAAGTCGGGCCGCATCACGAGCATCTTCCGGAAACCAGCCAGAAACATGCCGGCGGCGATCAGAATCACCATGGCGAGCGCGATCTGGCCGGCCACCAGGAGATCGCGGCCCAGCGTATGCTTCTCGCCCACGGCTCGCTCACCGCCCGCCCGCAGCGCGCTCAGGAATTCGGTCCGCACGGTCTGCCACGCCGGAGCCAGGCCGAACAGAATACAACTGGCGAGGGCGGCGAGAAGGCTGAACTCGACCACGCGCCAATCCAACTGTACTCCCAGAAACGAGGGGGGATCGCTGGGCACGTCGAGTGTTTGCAGCAAGCGGATTCCGCCGTAAGCGAAGAACAAACCGGCGATTCCGCCGGCGACCGCCAGGATGAGGCTTTCGGTCATCAACTGGCGCACCAGCCGGCTCCGCGCCGCTCCGATGGAGAGCCGGATGGCGATCTCACGGCTGCGTGCGCGCGCCCGGGCCAGCAACAGATTTCCGACATTGGAGCAGGCGATGATGAGAATCAGCCCGACCAGCCCCATGAGCATTTTGGTGAGCGCGAACAGTTGCGGCGTCTGCCCGATCCGCCTGGCCAGGTCCGTGCGCACCATGGGGCGGCGGTTGTGATTCGTATCGGGATATTCGCGCTCGAGGGACGCGCCGATCGTTCGAAGATCCGCCTCCGCCGACTCCCGCGACGAGCCCTCGCGCAATCGCCCCTTGACCACCCACTCGTGACGCCCACGATCTTCGAGCGGATCCGCAGACGCGGCAGCCAGGCGTTGGGAGATGCCGAGGGGAATGAAGATGCTCGGCCGGACGAAGCGGTCCAGGCCGGTGAAGGACTCCGGAATGACGCCGATGATGGTGAACTCGAGCCCGTTGAGCCGCAGGCTCCTGCCGATTACTGCCGGATCGGCCGAGTACTGCTGCTGCCAGAAATCATGGCTGATGAGGGCTACGGCGCGTCCCGGCGAGTTGGCTTCGTCGCGCAGAAATGCGCGTCCCACCGAAGGCGCGACGCCGGTAACTTCAAAAAAATTATCACTTGCCAAGACCACGAACCGAATCTGCGCCGGGGTAGTGGGATCGGTGGCGGCGGCGAGTGTCGTGAGGCGATACGCCGCCAGGCCGGCGAAGGAGCGGCTCATCGCGCGCAGGTCGCGGTAGTCCGGGAAAGACATGCCCTCCAGCGGGCTGTCCGGCGTCGCATTGGTGACGTCTACCATTGCCGAGGGATCCGGCACCGGCAGAGGGCGCAGGAGCAGGGCATCGGCGAAGCTGAAGATGGCGCTATTGGCCCCGATGGCGAGGGCCAGGGAGAGCACGGCGACCGCGACAAACGCGGGCTGGCCGCGGAGGGCGCGGAACGCATAGCGGATATCGGCAACGATGCCATCGAGCCATGTCCAGCCCCAAGCCGCCCGGACGTTCTCCAGGGCCAGCGTGAGGTTGCCGAGCTCTCCGCCGCCGGCAATCGCGGTGAGCGATTCCAGCTCTTCGCGCATCTCGCGCTCCTGACGGCTGCGCCACGCCGGAGAGAGGCTTTTCACCCGATCCCAGTTCATCATCCCTTCACCTCCGGCATCGGCCCCATGACGCGTCCGACTGCGCTGACAAAGTCGGCCCACCTGGAGTGCTCGCGCACCAGGTGTTT
>CAZMRK010000533.1:0-3444 GCA_964568355.1 uncultured Solibacteraceae bacterium
GCCCGGCCATTCTGGATCCACTGCTCCACCGCGGCAATATCGGATTCTCGCAGGACCTTGCCCAGCGGCATCTGCGGTTGGAGCGAGCCCCGCAGCAATTGCACCAGCACGCTCCCCTTCGGATCGCCGGCTTTCACCGCCGCGCCGTGTCGTGCCCCGCCGGAGACCACCGTGTTCAGGCTGGTCGCGACAAAACCGCTGGTATGCGTCTTCTCGTCGTGACAAGGGAGACAATTGCTCCGCAAGATCGGCAGGACGGTGTCGTCAAAACCGGCTGCATTCAGCCGGGCGACTGCCGCCAGCAGGAATGCACATCGAAACCAGACTGCCCTCGCCATCCCCACCCCTCCCTGCTCCCGGGTCCTAGACTTGCACCCGGAGTTCCTGCACCCTCGCCTCGTTCAGCTCCAGGCCTAGTCCCGGCGCGCCCGAGAGCCGGACGTACCCTTCCTGCGCCCGCGGCTCCCCATCGAACAACTCGTAAAACAGAGTATCGTCGTCCAACACGCCGCCTTCGGCCGGATCCGGAAAATATTCGGCCATGGGCGAGTTCAGGTGCGAAATCACGAGATGATAATTATGCGCCTGCCCTGCATGCGGAATCACCGGGAGCCCGAACCCCGCCGCCATCGACCAGATCTTCAACGCTTCCGTGATGCCGCCCACTCGATTCACATCCGGCTGCAGAATATCCACTGCCTCCCGCCGGATCAGTTCCCGAAACCCATAGCGCGTGAATTCGTGCTCGCCGCCGCTGATCGGCGTTGCCACCGAACTCCGGATGCGAGCGTACCCATCGATATCATCGGGAATCACCGGTTCTTCCACCCACTTGAGGTTCAGACCGGCGTCCTCGATCATGCGGATCATCCGGATCGCATAGGGCACATCCCACCCCATATACGCGTCAGCCATCAATTCCACATCCGGCCCCACAGCCTGCCGTACCGTCCGCACCAGTTCCAGATTCTGGCGCATGCCCGGCAAACCGTCATGGGGACCGTACCCGAAGCGCTGCTTCACGGCCCGGAAACCCTGCCGTACGAGGCACTCGGCCTGGGAAGCCAGTTGATCGAGGTCGCGGTGCGCATATAGCCGGCTGCCGTATACCGGAATGCGGTCGCGAGTCTTGCCGCCCAGCAGGTTGTACACGGGCTGGCCCGTCGCCTTGCCCAGAATGTCCCATAACGCGATATCCACGGCGCTGATCGCTTCGAGCACCAGCCCCTTGCGCCCATAGTTGAGCGTTCCGCGATACATGCTCTCCCAGAGCAACTCCACGTCGAAAGGATTCTGCCCGGCAATGATCTGCTTCAGGTGATGCTCCAGCACGTAAGCCGCTGCGCCGCTGCCCACCCCGACGCTGCCTACGCCGGAGATCCCCTCATCCGTATGGACCCGCACCAGCACCGCGTAAGCCGGACCGCCGCGAAGCCCCACAAAGGCTTCCCCGGCCAGCCGGCCGCCGTCCGGTAGTGCGTTCAGCGGCGAGACCAGGAACTCGCCTTCACCCCCGGCTCCCAGGCCCGCCGGCTTCCCAATCAGAATGACTTCCAGGTCCGTGATCTTCAAGTTCAGCCCCGCCCCATCTCCTTGAGTACGTCATCTGCCGCTTCCAGCGTGCGGTCCAGATCCTCCTGCGTGTGCGCCGCCGAGATGTGGTTCCGCTTCACCGCCAGCGGCAGGCAAAAGCATCCCCGCTTGCCCATCTCCCGCCGGAATCGCAGGTCTGCCGCCGTATCGTTCCGCAGCACGTCCGTATAGCTTTCCACCGGCGGTTCCATAAAGTAAAGCACAAAGACCGATCCATATTGCGCCACATGTGCTTTCACTCCCCGCCGCTCGACCATCGCGGTAAGCTCCGTTCGCATCTGTTCACCGAACCGGAACAGCCGCTCATGCACTTCGCCACTCTCTAACTGAGCGATCGTGGCCAGCGCCGCCGCCACGCCCACTGGATGGGCATTATACGTCCCCGCAAAGAAAACGTCGCCGCCCGCCGTCTGAAACCTCTGCATGATCGCCCGCCGGCCGCACAGTGCCGCGCACGGATAGCCATTCGCCATGCTCTTGGCCACCGTTGTGAGATCGGGCGTCACGCCGCAAGCCGCCTGGAACCCTCCCAGGCCGTGCCGGAACCCGGTGATCACCTCATCGAAGATCAGGATCGCGCCGTATTGGGTGCACAACTCGCGCAGCCCCTTCAGAAACACTGGCTTGGGGAGGACACATCCGATATTGTGCGGAATTGGCTCGAGAATCACCGCGGCAATATCGCCCCCCTGGCGCCGCAAGGTATCCTCCACCTGGTCGATGCAATTGAAATCCAGCACCACCGTCTCCCTCGCGCTTGCCTCCAAGGTACCGGCTGAAGCAGGGTCGTATTGCCCCATCCGTTCCGGCTTCGTCAGGATATTCATGCACAGGTAGTCGTGCCAGCCGTGATAGCATCCTTGAAACTTGATCAGCTTCGTGCGCCCTGTTACCGCTCGCGCTACCCGCACGGCATTATAAGTCGCCTCGGATCCGGTCACACAAAGCAGCGCCTGCTCCGCCGACGGGATATGCTCCACGAGTTTCCGGGCCAGTTCGGCTTCTTGCTCGGTGGTGCCTACGCCCATCAGGTCCAGCGATCCGATCGTCTCCGCTGCGCTCCGGTCCACCTGCGGGTCGCAATGCCCCAGAATGATCGGGCCGAAGGCTGCGTGATAGTCGATGTACTCCCGCCCATCTACGTCGATGACCTTCGATCCTCGCGCTTGTTTCCAGACCAGGCGAGGGTTGAGCCCGCGAGTGGAAGAGTGAACCCCGCCGGGGGTGTACTCCGCCGCCTGCTCGGCGATCCGAACAGATGCGGAAATCGTGATTGGGTCGGTAGCAGCCATGCCGTATGACCCTGAGTCTATGGTCGAAACCCAGTCAGATCAATACCGGAATCGCTCCGCCGGCAAATTTGTTCGACCTGTCGAACAAAAATCAACCAGGGTTGCAGTATTCTGAACAGGTGCACGACAGCGACGGGAGACTGGTGCCTGCGATCGATCGAGCCCTCTCCGTCTTCGAGATGCTCGCCTCCTCCGCCAAAGGCCTCACCCTTTCGCAGATTGCCCGCAATCTCGGGATCGCCCGTAGTTCCGCCTTTTATATCCTCAACACCCTTGCCGCCCGCGGATATGTGCATCGCAGCACAGACCGTGGCCGCTATTCCTTCAGCCCCAAGCTGTTCACCTTGGCCAACAGCAGCCTCCTGGGTTTCGGCATCCGTGAGCGAGCCCTCCCCTTCCTGCGCACCCTCATGCAGCAGACGGATCTCACCGTCCACCTCGTGGTCCTCTCCCAGAACGAACTGGTGGTCGTGGATCGGGTCGCCCCGGAACACGTCCAGCCCTTGGCCACCTGGCTCGGCAAGCGCATGCCCATTCACTGCACCGGTTCCGGTAAAGC
>CAZMRK010000534.1:0-6834 GCA_964568355.1 uncultured Solibacteraceae bacterium
CTATCTGCGTGAATCGGCGTGCATCGGCGGTTCCATGGTTTTGACTGTCTTACGAAGTCTTCCCCAGCGCCGCCCGGTGCGCCCACACCTTCTCGAACGCCCGCGCGTACTGCTCGATCAGCTCCGGCGCCTCTCCGTGCATCAGCGGCAGGAAGAGGTGCGTCGAATTGACCTGAGCATTGCCCGCCATAGTCGCCGGAATTACCGGCAGATGGTGCCACCACTTGGCCTCGGAATAGATCCGGAACTTGTGCTGCTCCGGATAATCCCACGTGGAAGCCCGCACGCCCTCCGCCTGTAACGCCTTGATCAGCGCGCTACGCGAAAAGCCTGCCTTCGCCGCGTCCAGGAACAGCATGTTGCCGTTGTAGTAGGCCCGCTTTTGATCCCTGCGTATCCGCGGCTCGCTCAGCCCGGGCAGGTGCAGCAGCCGGTCGTTCAGCCGGTGAATATTGGCCTCTACCACCGCCGTCTGCTGGTCCAGCACGCGCAGTTGCTGCCGGCCCACCGCCGCCGCGAACGGATGCATGCGGTACTTCTGCCCGAATCCGGTGCCGTCATAGGCCCGCACCGGGCTGCCCGCCGGAAACTTGGGCGGGTCCTCGTAGTGTCCGAAGGCCGCCGCGCGCTCGAAATACTCGCGCGTCTGGTACATCCCGATACCGCCTTCCACCGTCGGCATCACTTTGCTGGCCTGGAAGCTGTACGCGCCCATCACGCCCCAGTTGCCCATCTTGCGGCCCTGCATGGAGGCGCCATGCGCCTGCGCGCAGTCCTCCATCAGGATCAGCCCTTTTTCCTTGGCCCACCCGCCGATATGATCCATCTCGCAGGGCATGCCCCAGGAGTGCATCACCACCAGCGCCTTGGTGCGTGGTGTGATCTTGCGCTTGGCATCGTCCAGGTCGAAGCACACCGTCTTCGGATCCACGTCGACGAACACCGGCACCAGCCCGAAGAACCGCAGCGGCAGGCAGGTGGCGAAAAAGGTATACGAGGGCACCAGGATCTCGCTCCCCGGCTCCAGGTCCAGGGCGGAATACATGCTCGTCAGCGCGCTGGTGCAGTTCATGTGCGCCTTGACGAACGGAGCCTTGGTATACGCCTGCCACTCCTTTTCAAACAGCGGCAGTTCTTCGTAAAATCGTCCGCTATCGATCAAATCATGCAGAGCTTTCTTTTCCGCCGGACCGTATTGCGGCCAGCGGATCAGCGCGCTATGCCGATCGTCTGGAAATGTAACTGCTTTGGAGCCGCCGTCGAGCGCCAGCGCCTCCCGGGTTGCCGCCATGCCGAGCCCGGCCATCGCGGCGCCCGTAGCTTGAACAAAGTGCCTTCTGGATGGGGACATCCTGCCAGCTTGTCCTTTCGGCTCCACCCTACCGCCCCGCAGGCGTCCGCGCAAGGCCAATACCGGTATAACAGAGCTGGATATCCAATAATCTGGATATAATGAATACCGAACCGGAACCGAACCGCGCGCACGCAGCCGAAACGGAACCGCGCGCGTAAGCAAGCGGTCACAAAAGGAGCGCCCACCGTGATCACAACCAAATCCACCGAGTCTCCCGGAAAACCCAAAGCCCGCGTCTCGCGCCGTGGATTCATCCGCGGCGTCGGCGTAGGCGGCAGCGCCCTGGGGACCGGAGTCCTGGAACAGGAACTGTTCGCCAAGCCGCCCGCGGCCGGAAAAATCCTCGGCCCCGGACCGGTGCCCATTACCCTCACCGTCAACGGGAAGCCGCACCAGGTTACCGTGGAGCCGCGGGTCACCCTGTTGGACGCTCTTCGCGACCAACTGCACCTCACCGGCGCCAAGTCCAACTGCGATCGCGGCACCTGCGGCTCCTGCACCGTCCTGGTCGGCGGCATGGCTGTTTACGCCTGCGGCATGCTGGCCGTCGAAGCCCAGGGCAAAAACATCCAGACCATCGAAAGCGTCGCCGCCTCCGATCCCCTGGTCACCGCCCTGGTGCACCAGGATGGCGTGCAGTGCGGTTTCTGCACGCCGGGTTTCGTTCTGGCGGCCAAGGCCTTTCTGGCTCGTAACCCCAACCCCACCGAGGAGCAGGTAACCGGTGCGTTTGGCGGCAACATCTGCCGCTGCGGCACCTATGTTCCCATCCGCAAGGCCGTGCTGGAAGCCGCGGCCCAGGGCAAAGGAGGAAAAAATGGCCGTCTATAGCTGGCCTCCCATGGACCAACGCAAGGTCATCGGGACCCGCGTCGACCGCGTCGATGCCGTCGAGAAAATCACCGGCAAGGCGCGCTACCCCTACGACGTGCAGTTGCCGGACATGCTTCACGCCGCCCTGCTGACCTGCCCCCACGCCCACGCCCGCGTGCGCACCCTCGATGTCAGCGAGGCGCAGCATGCCGAAGGCGTCGCGGCCATTGAAGTCATGGCCAAGCCGGGTACCGAGATCCAGTGGGCGGGCGCCGAAGTCGTCGCCATCGCCGCCGCCACTCCGGACCAGGCTCGCGATGCCGTGCGTAAGATCCGCGTGGAATACGAGATGCTGCCCCACCTGGTCCACGAGGAAGATCTCTCCAAGACCGGCAGCCGCGCCAAGGCCGCCGGCGAGCAGGTTTCCGGCGACATCGAAGCGGCCTTTCGCGGCGCGGAAGTCGTCTCCGAAGGACAGTACGGTATCCCCGTGCTCGTGCACTGCACCCCGGAGACCCACGGACAGGTGATTCAGTGGAATGGCGGCGACGCCGAGGTCTGGCCCAGCACCCAGGGCGTCTGCACCTATGCCCAGGACCTCTCCCGTCCGCTGGCCATCCCCGTGAACCAGATTCACGTCCATATGGACCACATGGGCGGCGGATTTGGCAGCAAGTTCCCCTCCGACGTCTGGGCCATCGCCGGGGCGCATCTCTCCAGGATGTGCGGCGGCAAGCCGGTGCGGCTCTTCCTCGACCGCGCCACCGACGTCACCATCGCCGGCAATCGGCCCTCGGCCTTCGCCAAAATCAAGCTGGCCGCGAAGAAAGACGGCACCATCACCGCCTGGCAGTCCGAATCCTGGGCCACCGGCGGAGTCACCGGAGGAGGTATGCCGCCTCTGCCCTATGTTTTCACCGAGATTCCCAACCGCAAGCTCAATCACACCGCGGTTTCGCTCAACACCGGCGGCTCGCGAGCCTGGCGCGCGCCCAATCATCCCCAGGCTTCCTTCCTGACCTGCGCCGCCATGGAAGATCTGGCCGCCAAGCTCCGCATGGATCCCATGGACCTGTTCGCCCGCAACGCGGACTATACCGCCCGCGCCGAGGTCTATCGCGCCCAGCTTCGCAAAGCAGCCGAGGCCTCGGAGTGGAAAAAGTCCTGGCATCCTCGCGGCGATTCCGGCTCCGGTCCGGTGAAGCGCGGCCTGGGCCTGGGTGTCGGCACCTGGGGAGGTGCCGGACAGGCCGTAGGCTGCCGTACCACCATCCATCCCGACGGCATGGTGGACCTGGAACTTGGCATCCAGGATCTCGGCACCGGAACCCGCACCGTCATCGTCATGGTGGCCTCGGAGACGCTGACCATCCCGCTTAGCTCCATCAACCTGAAAATCGGCGACAACAAGTATCCGCCCGGCCAGGCCTCCGGCGGCTCCACCACCGTGGGCGGGGTCTCCTCGGCCACACGCAAATCCACCATCAACGCTCTCGCCAAACTGTTCGACGTCGTCGCTCCCGTGCTCGGAGTTCCGCCGGCGCAGCTCGAAGTTTCCGACGGCCTGGTGCGCGTGGTCGGCAATCCCGCCAGGAGCCTGAGCTGGAAGGCGGCCTGCCAGAAGCTTCCGGAAAACCTGGTGGCCATGGGCGAAAACAACCCGCGCAACACGCTCGGCCTGAATACCGGCGGCGTCGGTGGCGTCCAGGTGGCCGACGTCTCGGTGGATATCGAGACCGGCATCGTCAAGATGAATCGCCTGGTGGCCGTGCACGATTGCGGCCTGGTCATCAATCCCAAGACCGCCGAAAGCCAGATCTACGGCGCCTGCACCATGTCCATCGGCGGAGCGCTGTATGAAGAGCGCGTCATCGATCAGCTCACCGGCCGGGTGCTCAACCCCAACATGGAGTTCTACAAATTCACCGCCAACCCCGATTTCGGCCAGATCGTTCCGATCCTGGATATCCGGCCGGAGCACGATCAGCGCGGGGTGGTCGGTCTGGGCGAGCCGCCCGTGATCCCCGGCATCGCGGCCATCGCCAATGCGGTCACCAATGCCATCGGCGTACGGGTTCCGCGCGTGCCCATGACGCCCGATCGCGTGCTGGCTGCTCTCGAAGGGAGGAACGCCTGATGCAACCCTTTGCCTATGCCCGTCCCGATACGCTCCCCGAAGCCCTGGCTCTGCTGGGCAAACAGTGGGGCGAGGTCGAAGTTCTGGCCGGAGGCTCCGACCTGCTCGGCCTGCTCAAGGACTACGTCGTCACTCCCCAGCGTGTGGTGGATCTCAAAGGCGTCCGCGAGCTGGGGGGAATCCGCAAAACCTCTTCCGGCCTCCGCATCGGCGCCCTGGTGACTTTCGACGATCTGGCCGAAAACGCTGCCGTTCGCGCCGACTATCCGGCGCTGACGGCCGCTGCCCGCGGTGTGGCCAGCCCGCAGATCCGCAACGTGGGAACCGTCGCCGGCGATCTCTGCCAGCGTCCCCGCTGCTGGTACTTCCGGCTCGGCTACGGCCTGCTGGCTCGCGGCAAGGACGGCAAAAGCCTGGTCCAGGACGGTGATAATCGTTACCACGCCATCCTCGGCAACCAGGGGCCGGCCAAGTTCGTCAGTGCCTCCAGCCTGGGACCGGCGTTGATCGCGCTCGGAGCCCAGCTCCGGCTGGCCTCGTCCGGCAGTTCTCGCCTGATCCCGGCGGAGAAGTTCTTCGTCACTCCCGAAAACGAAAGCCAGCGCGAAACAGCTCTGCAACCCGGCGAGATCGTCTCGGAAATCCTCCTGCCTCCCGCCCGGGGAATCCGCAGCGCGACTTACGAAGTCCGCCAGAAAGAATCGCTCGATTGGCCCCTCGCCGCCGCCGCGGTCGCGGTCCAGAAAAAAGGAGAGACCGTAGCGCGAGCCCGCATCGTGCTGGGCCACGTAGCCCCCATCCCCTGGGTAGCCACCCAGGCGGAACGCGCGCTCGCCGGCCGTCCCATCACGCCGGAAAGCATCGAAGTGGCGGCCCAGTCCGCCGTAGCCGAAGCCACCCCGCTAAGCGGAAACGAATACAAAGTCCAACTAACCAAAGTAGCCGTAAAACGGGCACTTCTGGCGTTGTAGCGCCCGATTTATCGGGCCGCGTCGAGACTCCTCTCGACGCCAGTCACCGCAAATCTGTAAATATTTGCGCCCGCTTTTCTATTACTTACAGCCAAACCGCCGGCTCCGCCTTACTCTGCCCAGTTACTCTGAAATCGAAAGAGCTGCCCTTCGCCGGGGCAGCCACGAAAAACGCAGTAGTTGGTGGGCCCACCCGAGTTTCAACGTCACAGGCGTAACTGCGCTCCCTCTCCGCAAAGAGAGGGAGCAGGGATCGATCCCGCAAACAGAAAATCAGGAAATACCACCGGAAGAAGAGCCGGTTTTCCGGCTCTTTCTTCCGCCCTTTCCCCCGCCTATATAGCCGCAGTGTCTCCAAATCCATCCAAGAGGCTGGAATTCGCCCGCCTTCTCACCCTCCTCTCAGGCCTTTCGCCATCGCCTCCACGTTATAATCGCGAACAGACCATGGACTCTTATCCGCAATCCGCAGAGATTCTACGTAAGAATCGAAAGTACATTCCCGGAGGCGTCGTTTCCGTCAACCGCGCGATCTCCCCCGAGATCGTCTTCGTCAAAGGCCACGGAGCCTACCTCTACGATGCTGAGGGCAACCGTTACATTGACTATCACTTCGCTTTCGCCCCGCACTTCCTGGGACACAACGATCCTCAGGTAACTGCGGCCGTCGAAGCCGCGCTGCACGCGGAGCAGAGCCTCTATGGTTCCGGGACCACCGTGCCCGAAGGCCGCCTGGCTGAGCTGATCTGCACCCACATCCCCTGGGTGGAGTCCGTCCAGCTTCTCAACACCGGCAGCGAAGCCACTTACCAGGCCATCCGGCTGGCGCGCGCGGCCACCGGGCGTTCGCACGTCATTGTCATGCAGGGCGGTTATAACGGCTGGCACAACGATGTGGCCTGTAACCTGATGACGCCGCTCGATCAGCTTGGCCCCCGCGTCTCTCCCGGCGAATATCCCTTCCTGCCCATCAGCGCCGGCATCCCCGAGGAGCACCAAAAGCTCGTCCACCCGGTCAATTTCAACGATCTGGCCTCAGTCCGCTATGTCTGCGAGCGCTATCCCGTGGCGGGCCTGATCGCCGAGCCGATCCTGCAAAATGTCGGCCTCATTCTGCCCGAGCCCGGCTACCTGGAAGGACTGCGCCAGTTGGCCGACGAATTCGGCTTCGTGCTGATCTTTGACGAAGTGAAGACCGGCTTCCGTCACGCCCTGGGCGGCTACGCGTCCATCGCCGGTGTCGCCCCAGACCTCGCGGTCTATGGCAAGGCCGTCGCCAACGGATATCCCATGGCGGTGCTCGGCGGCAGGAAAGAGCTGATGGATTACGTGGTCCATCCCGATCCTCATAAGCGCGTCCTGCTGGCCGGCACTTACAACGCGCACCCCGTGCCCACCGCGGCCGCCATCGCCACCATCGAGCGCCTGCTCGCCGGCGGCGGCGCCGTCTACCGCCACGTGGAGCAGTTGGGTGCCGCGCTGGAAGCCGGTGTCAACCAGATGCTCCGCCGTCTGGGCATCGTAGGCACGCTGGTGCGCCAGGGCTCGGCCTGCTGCCT
>CAZMRK010000535.1:0-4193 GCA_964568355.1 uncultured Solibacteraceae bacterium
TAGAGCAGGCTGATCAGCGCGGCACGGCTGAACGTCTGCCATCTGCCCATGGTGTGCAAACCTTCGACAACGTGCCGCAGCGTGACCGCCCAGCGGCTCTCCCGAACTACCTTATGGGCGTGGCTCTTGTGAAAGATGACAAAACCAAACAGGCCGGCCGCGATCGCCAGCACCGCCGCCATCACCCGAACGCCATCCACCAGGTAGCGCGGTAAAGTCAAAAAATTGGCCGTGATCACGAACGCGGCTACCATCCAGAGTCCGTCCACAATTCGCTCAATCGCCGCGGAGGCGATGGCCACCGAGAGATGTAGATTATTCCAATGGGCTAAAAGATAGCAGCGGATTACCTCACCAGTCCGCAGCGGCAGGATCTCGTTCGCGAACAGGCCGATATAGATTGACTGCACCGTTCGCCACAGCCGCAGCGAAGCTACCGGTTCCAGCAGAGTGTTCCATCTCCAGCCATGCACGACATAAACCAGCAGATCGCACACCACCGCAACCGTAACATAGCGCCAGTCGAGCGATAGAAAATCCGAGAGAATCTGCCGGAAGTCCACCCCTCGAAAGACCCAGATCAGCGAGGCCAGGGATAGCGTGTAGCCTGCCGCCGTAGGCAGCCAGGAAGGCACTCTCCTGCGCGGCGGTTCGTTCTTCGGCGAATCGTCGGTCGTCGGTACACCCAATGCCCTATCTTCACCCAAGAACCATCATAACGTTTGTCCGGAATCGGAGGACGCGACCCGCTCTCGGGGATTTCCCTCCGGCACAAAAACACCACCCGGTTTCGCGATACACTCCACCGTGGGACACATTGGATGAAGCCTATTCGCCGAATCGCCGTGTTGGGTGCTGGGACCATGGGATCGCGCATCGCCGCCCATTTTGCGAATGCCGGGATTCCGGCACTTTTGCTCGATCTGGTTCTGCCCGACCGGCCCAACCGCAATGCTGCCGCCCAGGCCGGAATCCAGAACGCGCTGAAACAAAAGCCCGGCGGCTTCTTCACCGAGGCCACGACAGCGCTGATTACCTCCGGCAACTTCGAGGACCACCTCCCCGAACTGCGCCTTTGCGATTGGATCATCGAAGCTGTTGCAGAGAATCTCAACATCAAGCGGGCACTTTTGGAGCGAGTCGCTGCGGTCCGGTCACCGGATACCATTCTCTCCACCAATACCAGTGGTATTCCCCTGTCGAGTATTTCTGCCGATTTTTCCCACGAGTTGCGCCAGCACTTTCTGGGGACGCATTTTTTCAATCCCCCGCGGTATCTCCACCTGGTCGAGATCATTCCCGGCGCCGACACGCTGCCCGAGATCCTGACCTTCGTCTCCGATTTCTGTGACCGCCGCCTGGGAAAAGGCGCAGTCCCGTGCAAAGATACTCCGAACTTCATCGCCAACCGCATCGGCAGCTTTTTCGGCGCTACCGTGCACAAGTTGACCATCGAAGACGATTACTCCATCGAGGAAGTAGATTTTCTCACCGGCCCGCTCATCGGCCTCCCCAAAAGTGCCACCTACCGGCTGATGGATATCGTAGGTCTGGACGTCTGGGATCACGTGACCCGGAACCTCTACGATCTGGTCCCGCACGATCCCTACCGCGACCGGTTTGTGGTGCCGGAATTCTTCCGCCGCATGATCGAACAGGGATTTCTGGGAGAAAAGCGCGGCCAGGGATTTTACAAACGTGTCGGCAAGGGAGAAATTCAGGCCATCGACTGGAAGACTTTGGAGTACCACGCGCCGCATCCGCCAAGACTCCCCGCGGTCAATTCCTTAAAATTGATCGACAATCTGGGGAATCGCCTCCGGGCGCTTCTTTCGAGCCCGGATCGTGCCGGCACCTTCCTGTGGAAATTATTGAGCGACCTCTTTCTGTATTCGGCCGCCATGATCCCCGAGATTTCCGATCGGGTGGTGGAGATCGATCGGGCGATGCGCTGGGGATATGCCCACCCCTTGGGTCCATTCGGTTTATGGGATCTGGTGGGCGTGCGGGAGACCGTTGCCCGCCTGGAGACCGAGGGACGGGCCGTGCCGGAAAGCGTCCAGAAGATGCTGTACTCGGGAGCAACGTCGTTCTATCGGGCGGCAGACCGGGAGGGCACGCCCCATACCGAGTATTTCGATCTGATTCATACGGAATACCGGACACTCGAAGAGCGGCCCGGCATCCTGGTGCTCGGCGACCTCAAGCGTGCGCGCGGCGTGGTGCGCCAAAATGCCGGCGCATCGCTGATCGATCTGGGGGATGGCGCTCTATGCGTGGAATTTCACAGCAAAATGAACACGATCGGCGAGGATATCGTCGAGATGATCCACGCCGGCCTGGAGGAGACAGAGCGCAATTTCGAGGCGATGATTCTGGCCAACCAGGGCCAGAACTTCAGCGTCGGCGCCAACCTGATGCTGGTTCTGCTGGCCGCGCAGGAGGGTGAATGGGAGGAACTGGAAGCGGCCGTTCGCCGGTTCCAGCAGGTCAATCTGGCGATCAAATATGCGGCCAAGCCGGTGGTGGCCGCGCCCTTTGGAATGACCTTGGGCGGCGGCTGCGAGTTGGTGCTGCACGCGGCGCGCGTACAAGCGTCGGCGGAGTGTTACCTGGGGCTGGTCGAAACGTCCGTAGGGCTGATTCCGGCCGGAGGTGGCACTAAGGAGTTTCTCTTGCGGCTGGGAGATGCCCGCAAGGCGTTCGAACGGATCGGCTATTCCAAAGTCTCCGGATCGGCCGCGGAGGCTCGGGCATGGGGCATTCTCCAGGCGACCGATGCCATCTCCATGAATCCAGAACGTCTGATCGCCGATGCCAAGGGGCTGGCACTCTCGCTGGCTCCGTCCTGGACGCCCAGTGCAGATCGTACGAACCTGCGGGTCGGGGGCGCCGCCACGTACGCGCTGCTGAAGACCGGCCTATACCTCGCTCAAGAGGGTGGTTATATTACCGAGTATGACGCGGTGGTAGGCGACAAATTGGCCTACGTGCTCAGCGGTGGAAATCTCACCGGCGAGCAGGTGGTTTCGGAGCAGTATTTGCTGGATCTGGAGCGGGAGGCGTTCCTGAGCTTATGTGGAAGACCGGAAACGCAGGAACGCATGCGGAAAAAGCTAGGCCGGGGTTAGGAGGGGAGATTCATGCAGGAAGCAGTGGTAGTGGACTGTCTGCGAACGGCTGTGGGCAAGTCTCCACGCGGGACTTTGCGGAACAGCCGTCCGGACGATTTAGCGGCCGCGGTGATCCGCCGGCTGGTCGAGAAGTATCCTCAAATTCCGATCGATGAAATCGACGATGTGATTCTGGGGTGTGCCATGCCGGAAGGCGAAGCGGGAAACAACATCGCCCGCTGCGCAGCCTTGCGTGCCGGCCTTCCCGACCTGATTCCAGGGATCACGATCAACCGGTTCTGCAGTTCCGGGCTGCAAGCGATCGCCATGGCGGCGGACCGTATCCGCTCCGGCGGAGCGGAGATCGTCCTGGCCGGCGGCGCCGAGTCCATGAGCCTGACCCCCAAGGGCGGAGCCCGGCCGGCGCCCAGCCCCTGGTTTGTGGAAAACCTGCCGGCCATCTACATGACCATGGGCCTGACGGCCGAGCGGGTGCAGCGCAAGTTCCATATCTCGCGGGAAGACGCCGACGCGTTCGCGCTGGGCAGCCACCAGAAGGCAGTTCGAGCCCAGGCAGAGGGGAAGTTCGACGAGGAGATTGTCCCGGTGGAAGTGGAGACCGTGACCGCAAACGGAGCCCAGCCCGCAATCTCGCGTACCATATTCGCTCGCGACGAAGGACCGCGGGCAGATACGACGCTGGAGGCCCTGGGCAGGCTGAAGCCCGTCTTCCATGCCCAAGGCACGGTGACCGCCGGCAATGCTTCGCAGACCAGCGACGGTGCCGCAGTGGCGTTGATCCTGTCAGAGCGGAAAGCCAGGCAGTTGGGCCTACGGCCCCGCCTCCGGTACGTCAGCTTTGCCGCCGGCGGCGTACCGCCGGAGATCATGGGAATCGGCCCGGTGGTGGCGATTCCGAAAGCGTTGACGCTGGCGGGACTGAAGCTCTCCGACATCGACCTGATCGAACTGAACGAAGCCTTCGGCTGCCAGGCCCTGGCGGTGATTCGCCAGGCCGGCCTCGATCCGGAAAAAGTGAATGTCAACGGCGGTGCGATTGCTCTGGGGCATCCGCTCGGA
>CAZMRK010000536.1:0-4398 GCA_964568355.1 uncultured Solibacteraceae bacterium
CCACATTCGGGTGGACGCGACGCCGGCAGGCTGGATACCCGCCGACGCCTTAGTTTACCGTAAATTGGGTGGTCGGTGTTAGGATCTGGTTCCGCAGCTTATCGGTAATCGTCACCTTCAAGGTGTACTGGCCGGGAGCCAGAGATTTCAAGGGCAGCAGCTTTTCGATCGTCGCCTGAGAGGCCGAAGCGTCCGGAATATTTAGAACGTCCTCGGTGAAGTCGAAGATTTTCTCGTTACTGCCGTGCTTGAGCACCGTATACTCTACTTGTGCGCTCGGCTTATGGGTCTTTTCGTCAGCTCCGAAGTTGTACATCTTCAGGTAGATGCCCATCTTCTCGTCACGCTTGAAACTCTCGTTCACGCGTGGCCGCACCTTCGAGGAGCCGATCACGAACTGGCCGGTGCCGATGCTCCGCGTGGGGACTTTTTCGATCAGGTCCGCCAGCACCAGGCTGCTGGCAGAGAGCTTTTCGCTATCCGCCCGAGGAACGGTCAGCGCCACCTCGTAGTTGTTCATGTTGCCGCCCACAACATCCTTCGAAACTACGTTCAGGCGATACGTGCCGGGCGCCAAAGCTAGCTGTTTCTGATAGATGGACGCGCGCTGGCTCATGGCCTGCAAGAGTTCGGCCGGGCTGTCCACGGTCACGGTGTCCTCAAAGACCTGTACCACCCGGCGCGTCATGGTGGTAATGCGGCCGTAGATATTTACCACAGCCTTTTGCACGCCTTCCTTCGCCTGGAAGTTGAGGTCTTTGTTCTCGTACTGCAAGGTGATGTTGGTCAGCACCGAGGCTTCGGTCAACGGGAAGTAGTCGACACGCGCCCTCATGGGCAGCACGTTGAATGTGATCTTGGAGTTGACCTCCGCCTCTAAGTCTTTGAATTTAATGACCGGAGGCTTCTGCAGTTTGGCGTATTGCTCCAGCCGGGTGAACTCGTTCATGCTCTCCGGCGTGCCGCCGAACGCCGTGCCCAGGCGGGTGCCGTCGGTGCGGTTGAATCGGTCGGTCTTCGATGCCAGGCCCATCTGCTCCATCAGGGTCAGACCGGCGTTGGGGACATAGAGCAGCGCGTCTTTTTCCGACGGATCCATGGTCATCCGGTATTCTCCGGTCATGGTCGGATCGACGAACTCGATGATGATGTTGGTCCCGATGCCCTCAATCCAGCGGTAGCGCCATTGCTCGAACGGATAGGTCGACGTCGTGCCGCCGCCCTCTTCCGGAGGCCGCTCATAGGTGCCGCCCGAGGGGTGTGATTCGATTTCGTCCGCCGGGCCGTAAGTAATGTAAATTCTTCCGCGGTCCGTCTTCCAGCCGGGGATGCCCGAAGCGTAGTGCTCGTTGGCGTAAGCGATGCGCCGGTAGTGCTCTTCCTTGAACTCGTTTTCCACCGTGTCCGGCGTGGGGTCGCGGCGCAGCCAGAACTGCTCGATGAACTGCTCGCGCTCTTCATCGGTCTGCAGACGCTTGAATGCCGCGCGTTCCTCGTCGGTGATGATGTAGGTGACGTCTTCGCTCAGCCACTTGCGGTAGGGCGTCATCAACTCTTTGCGCAGCTTCTCTTCCCGTTTGCGCTTTTCCTTCTCGCTGAGGGGCTTGGCTATGGTTTCGCGCGGGGTGCTCGAATCCGATTTATTTTTTTTGTCGGCCGCGAACGCGTAGCCGGCAACGTACAACCCGATGGTGATGCAGGAGATGCAAAGACGTGTCGATGTCATACGCTTACCGCTTCCTGACAAGACTTCCGGACGATAATTTATTGTAAGGTTCTATTTTCCACAGCGTCAAGCCGGGCGTGAGCGGCACACTGGGCCTCCCGATCACACTCGGGACCGCATGGCGGGATCGCCGTTCTTCCCCGCCTCCACCGCCGCCAGCAGCCGGTCCTCGAAGCTGAAGTCCAAGGCCCGTTTCGGCTGCCGGACGTACCACCGGTAGGTCTCCTTCAGGCCCCGCTCAAACGGGGTGGGCCGGATGCCCAACACCCGGGCCACCTTGGTGACGTTCTCGGTGATCGGCGCCAGATCGTAGTAGACCCCGAAGTAGGCCGGATCTCCCATGGGATTGCCGCCGTGCTGATAGATCAGCTCCCGTGGGATGCGCACGATGTTGGGCTCGACGCCGGCTGCCTTGCCCAATGCCCGCAGCAAGTCCGCCTGGGTAATCGCCCGTTCGTTGCCGATGTTAAACGCTTCCCCCACCGCTGCGGGATTTTCCATCGCTTCCAGGCAGGCTTGAACCAGGTCCTTCACGTAAACAAACTGCATCAGGCGATATCCATCGCCCGGCAGGATCAAGGGCCGGCCGGCTCTCAGCCGGTCCCAAAAGAAGGCTTCCCGGTAATAGGGGCTGCGGGGGCCATAGACGAAAGGCGGCCGGAACGTGACCACCGGAAACCCCCGGCGCTGGTGCAGCCGGAACAACATCCGCTCCGTCATGGCCTTGTTGCGGACATACGCTTCCGGATGCTGGTCCGGCGCCAGCGGGTCGCCCTCATAGTGGTTCAGGCCATCTCCATAGGCCGCCACGCTGGACATGAAGAGATAACGCGTCAGCCGGTCGCCGCAGGCCTGCACCGTCGCCTCTACCTGGGCCGCGGTGGTGCCCCGCTCCCAGTCGTACACGTTATCGAAAACCACCTCGAATCGCCGCCCGCTGAGCACTTCTTTTATCGAAGACGCATCATTGCGGTCCGCGACCAGGTTTTCCACACGCTTTCCCAGGTCGTGCTTGGGTTTCCGGTGGAGCACGGCGACCTCGTGTCCTGCCCGGAGCAATTCTTCAACCAGCAGGCGGCCGATGAACAAGGTACCGCCGATGACGAGAACTCTCATAACGGGATGTGGAATCGGGACGGCGCCCGCAGTCTAATCGTAGTATTCCAGGCCGAGGTGCGTGATGAGATTTTCGCCGCGCATCCACCGCAAGGTATTCTTCAACTTCATCAATTGAATGAAGATATCGTGCTCGGGATACAATCCCGGGGCGGTCATGGGCGCCTTGAAGTAGAACGACAGCCACTCCTGCACGCCGCGCATTCCCGCGCGCTGCGCCAAATCGAGAAACAGAACCAGGTCGAGCACCAGCGGAGCCGCCAGAATCGAATCGCGGCAGAGGAAATCGACTTTGATCTGCATCGGATAGCCCAGCCAGCCGAAAATGTCGATGTTGTCCCAGCCTTCCTTGGCGTCGCCGCGCGGCGGATAGTAGTTGATCCGCACCTTGTGGTAGATGTGCTCGTACAGCTCGGGATACAGGTCCGGCTGGAGAATCTGTTCGAGCGCCGAAAGCTTGGACTCCTCCTTCGACTTGAAAGAACCCGGATCGTCCAGCACTTCACCATCACGGTTACCCAGGATGTTGGTCGAAAACCAGCCGTGCACGCCCAGCATGCGCGATTTCAGTCCCGGCGCGATCAACGTCTTCATGAACGTCTGGCCAGTCTTGAAATCCTTGCCGCAAATCGGCAGGTTGTGCTCGCGGGCCAATTGCATGTGGGCCGGAGTGTCTACCGTCAGGTGCGGCGCGCCATTGGCGTAAGGTACACCGCTCTTGAGCGCGGCATAGGCATAAATCTGGCTTGGGGAGATTTCCGGGTCGTTCTTTTGCAGACCGCACTCGAAATCTTTGAGGGTGTTGTGCACCGCCGCCGGTTTGTGGAAGACCTCGGTCGAACCGCACCAGATCATCACCAGGCGCGAAGCCTTGGTGCGCTCTTTGAACTGCCGGATGTCGTCCATCAGCATCTCGGCGTGTTCCATTTTGGAGGCCGGCGCTTTTACGTTCGGTCCATTGATGCGACGCACGTATTCGTGATCGAATACCGCCTTCATCGGCTGGATGGCGGAGAGCGGCTCCTTCAGTTTCGCCAGCAGCGGAGATTCCAGCACACCGGCCTTGTCGGCGGCCTCGTAGCAGGTATCTTCGTAGATGTCCCAGGTGCCGAAGACCAGATCATTGAGGCCGGCAAGGGGAACAAAATCCTTGATTTTGGGGGTATTTCCATCGGTCCGCTTGCCGAGGCGGATAGTGGCGAGCTGGGTCACCGAGCCGATAGGCTTGGCAAGACCACGCTTAATCGCTTCGACACCGGCGATGAACGTAGTGGTAACTGCGCCCATTCCGGGAACCAGAATGCCGAGTTTCCCTTCCGCGGGTGCGATCTGAACTTTATCGTTCGTGGGCAAGACCTTCTCTCCTTCTTGGGTGGGCGGCCCGTCATTCCGGTCTGTTGCCGGAGGGCGGACGCGAAAAGCCAAAAGTTGTCGAAATGTTATAATACCAACTCGATGCGAGAGCGCGCGACGGCTACGCTAACGACTGTCATTGTAGACGACGAACAGTTGGCTTGCGACGAATTATCGTATCTGCTCAAGGACTTTCCCGAGGT
>CAZMRK010000537.1:0-15325 GCA_964568355.1 uncultured Solibacteraceae bacterium
TGGCTTGCTCGTTCGCGCAAGCCTTTGCTACATATGTGGGAGCTGGCCGCGTGGTCGTGGGCCGGGATACCCGGGCGAGCGGCGAGATGCTCCAGCATGCGGTTACCTGCGGCCTGCTGGCCGCGGGCTGCGATGTCGTGGACGTCGGCATCCTGCCGACCCCCACCATCCAGATGTATGTAGGATCCAGCCATGCCCGCGGCGGCATCGCCTTGACCGCTGCGCACAATCCGCCCGAGTACAACGCGCGCAAGCTGTGCTCCGCGCAGGGCTTATTCTTCAATAACTACGAGCGGTCGGAACTACTCGACCTCTATCATCAAAGCGAGTTCCGCAGGGCCACCAACGCCCAGATCCGCTGTGTTTCCAGCGACTTCACGACCCCGTCCAGGCTCCACATCGAACGGGTCCTGCACCACGTGGATGTAGAACGCATCCGCCGGCGGCGCTTTCGTGTCGCGCTCGACGCCGTGAATGGTGCCGGCTCGCTGATGACGTCTGCCTTCCTGCGCGAGACTTTGGGCTGCGAGCTACACGCCATCTCCGTAGACCCCACCAAGCCCTTTCCGCGCATAGCCGAGCCCCGTCCCGATACCCTGGGAGATCTGGCGGAACTGGTTCGCGCCCAAGGCTGTGAGATCGGCTTCGGGCAGGATCCCGACGGCGACCGCCTGGCCGTAGCGGATGAAAAAGGCACCGTCCTGGACAACGACGATGTATTGGCCTTGGCCGTCGACGCCGCCCTCCGCCGCCTCCCCGGCGACGTGGTGGTCAATCTGACGACCTCCTCGGTGATCGATGTCGTCGCCGGACAGCATGGCCGGCGCGTCTATCGGACACCTGTGGGGGAGGCTAACGTGGTCGAAATGATGCAGGCGGTCCACGCGGTCATCGGCGGAGAGGGCTCCAACGGCGGGATCATCTTCCCGTCCGTACACCTCTGCCGCGACAGCTACACCGGAATGGCCTTCCTGCTGGACCGCATGGCCGAGACCGGCCAGACCATCTCCGCGCTGGCCGGGGAGTTGCCGCGCTTTTACCGCAAGCTGGGGACGGTGGCCTATGGCCACGGGCGGCTGGGTACGCTGATGCAGGCGCTCGAAGAAGCTTTCCCGGACGCCAAAGCCGACCGTTCCGATGGACTGAAGATTCTCTTCCCGGATAGCTGGATTCACGTCCGCTCGTCCAACACCGAACCGCTCCTGCGCCTGGCTGCCGAAGCTCGCAGCCAACAGCAGGTCGAAGAACTCTACAACCGCGTATTCCGTCTTTTCGAGTCCGCCTGATGCCCGTCACCCAAGCCGCCGTCCTTACCGCCCCGCGCGCACCTGTAGCCATCCAGCCGGTTTCCATTCCGGAGCCCGGACCCGGTCAGGTCCTGGTCGAGATGGAAGCGTGCGGCCTCTGCCACTCCGACCTGTTCATCACCGGGCTGGAGCGGTTGCCGTATGCCCCCTTGATCCTGGGCCACGAAGGCATCGGGCGGATCGCGGCCCTGGGCAGCGACGTAAGCGGCTGGGCGGCCGGCGATCGGGTAGGGCTGACCTTCCTGGCCACCACTTGCGGCACTTGCGAGTGGTGTCTCGCCGGACGAGAGCGCTTCTGCCCGAACCAGGCCAACTTCGGCTACACCATCGACGGCGCGCTGGCGGGCTATGCCGTCGCTCCGGCGGCGCATCTGGTCCGAATCCCCGAGTCCCTGCCGGCGCACGCGGCAGCACCACTCTGCTGCGCGGGATGGACCGCTTACGGCGCCATTCGGGAATCCGGCGTCCAGTCCGGTGGATCGCTGGCGGTCTTCGGCCTCGGTGGACTGGGCCATCTGGCCGTCCAGTTCGCGCACCGGCAAGGGATACACGTGGCGGGGGTGGATGTATCCCCGGAAAAGCTCGCGCTGGCGCGGGAATGCGGCGCTGAGATCGCCTTACCGGCTGAAAACGCGGGCCGAACCCTCCAGAAGCAGCACGGCGGCGTGGGCGCCGCGATCGTTTTTACCGCTTCCCCTCTGGCCGTGAAAGAGGCTTTCCGGTCGCTCCAGCGCAATGGCATCCTTGTGCTGGTAGGGCTCTCGACCAGCCAGTTTGAGCTTCCCATCAACGACACGGTGGTTAGAGGTATCCAGATCCGGGGCAGCTATCTGGGTACCCGCCGGGACCTGGAGGAGGTATTCCATCTGGCCGAGGCCGGGGTAGCCCGAACCCACGTGGAAACCTACGACCTGCTGGAAATTCCCACGCTCCTGGACCGGATGCACCGCGGAGAGCTGTTGGGCCGCGCCGTGGTCTCATTCCGGCAGTCTTGATAAGATAAAGGCCGTCGTTATGGCCGATCAAAATGTCTATCCACCAAGTCCGGAATTCGTAAAGCACGCGCAGGTACAGGGAATCGACGGCTATCGCGAGCTATACCAGCAGGCCGAGGAGCATCCCGAGGAGTTTTGGGGAGCCCTGGCGGAGCGCGAGCTTTCCTGGTTCCGGAAGTGGTCCCACGTTTTCGAGTGGAACCCACCCTTCGCCAAGTGGTTCGTAGGGGGAAAAATCAATGTGGCGCACAATTGCGTCGACCGGCATCTGACCACGCATCGCAAAAACAAAGTTGCCATCCTCTGGGAAGGTGAACCCGGCGATCAACGTTTGATCAGCTACCAGGAGCTTCACCGCCTGGTCTGCCGTTTTGCCAACGTATTGAAAAATCGCGGCTTGAAGGCTGGCGATCGCGTCATCCTGTACATGGGTATGGTGCCCGAGCTGCCCGTAGCGCTGCTTTCCTGCGCCCGTCTGGGCATTACCTTTAGCGTGGTCTTCGGCGGATTTTCGGCCGAAGCGTTAAAAGCCAGAATCCAGGACCTGGAAGCCCAGGCCGTGATCACCTGCGACGGCGCCTGGCGCCGGGGCAAGGAGGTCCGCCTGAAGCAGACTGTGGACGAAGCGCTGGTTGATTGCCCCACCGTCCGCGACGTCATCGTGCTCCGCCGGACCGGCGGAGAGGTTGCGATGAAGCCGGGGCGGGACTTCTGGTGGCATGAGCTGGAAGCCGGAGTCAGCGAATCCTGTCCGGCCGAAGAACTGGATGCGGAACAGCCGCTGTTCGTGCTCTACACCTCCGGCACTACCGGGAAGCCTAAGGGTATTGTTCACACCACCGGCGGCTACCTGCTCCAGTGCCACATGACCACGAAATGGGTCTTCGACCTCCAGGACAGCGACACCTACTGGTGCACGGCCGACGTCGGCTGGGTCACCGGACACAGCTACATCGTCTTCGGACCGCTTTCCAACGGCGCAACCACGGTGATGTACGAAGGCGCGCCGGATTTCCCTCAACCCGATCGATTTTGGCGGCTGATCGAGAAATATCGCATTAACGTCCTCTACACCTCGCCGACAGCGATCCGCGCATTTGTGCGGCAGGGCGATCAATGGCCCAACGCTCACGATATGTCCAGTCTGCGCCTGCTGGGATCGGTGGGCGAACCGATCAACCCGGCTGCCTGGGAATGGTATTACAAGACCATCGGCAAGGAGCGGTGTCCCATCGTGGACACCTGGTGGCAGACCGAGACAGGGGCGATCATGATCGCGCCGCTGCCCGGAGCCGTGGCGTGCAAGCCCGGGTCCGCCAGCCTGCCACTGCCGGGTATTTTGGCCGATGTGGTCGATTTACAGGGCAAACCGGTCGGCGCCAACCGGGAAGGCTTTCTGATCGTACGCCGCCCGTGGCCCAGTATGTTCCGGACCCTGTGGAAGGATCCCAAGCGCTATGAAGAGCAGTACTGGCAGCGCATCGAGGGGGTCTATATGACCGGCGATGCCGCCCGGCGGGACGAGGACGGCTATTTCTGGGTCCTGGGCCGCGTGGACGATGTCATGAACGTCAGCGGCCACCGGCTCAGCACCATGGAGCTGGAATCGGCGCTGGTTCGCCATCCGGCGGTAGCGGAAGCGGCCGTTGTCGGCAAACCCCATGAAATCACAGGGCAAGCGGTTGCCGCATTTGTCACGCTGAAGGCCGGGAACTGGAATCACCAGGAGCTGGCCGAAGACCTGCGAAAGTGGGTCTCGCACGAAATCGGCAGCTTCGCCAAGCCCGAACAGATCCGGTTCACCGATGCCTTACCCAAAACCCGCAGCGGCAAGATTATGCGCCGCCTCTTGCGGGAAATCGTGACCAGTAACGCGGTGGTCGGCGATGTGACGACGCTCGAAGACCTCTCCGTCGTCACCACCCTGGCAGCCCAGCACGACGACGAGAACTAACCCGAAAGGGGGAGGCGGCCTTTGGAAAAAGCGCTCCCCCTTTGTCGAAATGCTTTAATATGATTAGGCGGGAAAGACGAACGTCCCGTCTCTTATGGTATCTGTTCCAGTTCTGTTGGCTGTTCTGGCAGCGAATTCGCAGACCGCGCGGTTCATGCGGGGCCTGTTCGACGACACCTTCGCCGGTATTCATCAACTGGGCTGGTTTGACTGGGCCATGTTGATTCCGTATTTCGGAATCCTGGTCATTCTCTCCGTATACGGCCTTCATCGTTACGACATCATTCGGACGTACTTCAAGCACCGCAAAAAAGTCAACAACAGTCCGCCCAAACGGTTCGAGAAGCTGCCCCCGGTAACCATCCAACTGCCGCTCTATAACGAGCGGTATGTGGTGGAACGCCTCATCGAAGAGGTGACGAAGATCGAATATCCGCGGGAACTCCTGCAGATCCAGGTGTTGGATGATTCGACCGATGATACTCATCCGTTCGCGCAGGCGCTGGTAGAGCGCTACCGGGCGCTGGGATTTCCGATCGACTATCTGCACCGCACCAACCGGGAAGGTTTCAAAGCCGGCGCCTTGCACGAAGGATTGAAGAGCGCCACCGGTGAGTTTGTCGCCATCTTCGACGCCGATTTCATTCCCCCCGCTGATTTTCTCACCCGCACAATCCACTATTTCGCCGATCCTCAGGTCGGCGTGGTGCAGACCCGCTGGAGCTACCTCAATCGTGACTACAACTTTCTGACGGAAGTGGAAGCCATGCTGTTGGATGGCCATTTCATTCTGGAGCACGGAGCGCGTTCGCGGGCAGGATACTTCTTTAACTTCAACGGGACGGCGGGGATTCTGCGCAAAGCCATGATCGCCGATGCCGGCGGCTGGCAGCACGACACCCTCACGGAAGATTCGGACCTGAGCTACCGGGCGCAGTTGAAGGGCTGGCGTTTCGTTTATGTTCCCGGTCTGGAGTGCCCGTCGGAACTGCCGGTGGAAATGCACGGCTTCCAGGTACAGCAATCCCGCTGGGCCAAGGGGCTCACCCAGTGCGCCAAGAAGCTGCTGCCGATGATTTTCCGGGCCAAGCTGCCGTGGCGCATCAAGGCCGAGGCTTTTTTGCATCTCACTCCCAACATCTCTTATCCGCTCATGATTGCGCTTTCGGCGCTGATGCTGCCGGTGATGATCGTACGTTTCTATATGGGCGTGTGGCAGATGGTCTTTATCGATCTGCCGCTGATCGTAGCTTCCTTCTGGTCGATTTCCGCCTTTTATGTGCTGGCGTACCGTGAGATCTATCCGCACACCTGGAAGCGGTCGCTGCTGCTCCTGCCGATGCTGATGGCGGTTGGGGTCGGGCTCACGGTGATCAATACCAGGGCGGTGCTGGAAGCGCTGTTCGGCATCACCACGAGCTTTGTGCGAACCCCCAAGTACGCGATCGGGGAGCGTCCGGTCAATCTGGGAGTCAAGCAATACCGGCGCAAGAGCGGCTGGCTCCCGTATATCGAGATTGCGATCGGCACTTACTTTGTTGGCATGATGCTGTTCGCGGTCGATACGAATAATTTCTTTTCGCTGCCTTTCCTGGGCCTTTTCGTATTCGGCTATTACTGGGCGGGCTTCGGTACGTTGTACCAGGAGCACCAGGGACACCTGCGCTGGCTCAAAGAGCGGCGTCTGGCGCTGGAGGCGGCTGCCCGGTAAAGAAAACCGAAACTACCGTATCGGCCTCCCCTCCGTAAGCACCTCATTCCATTAGGCCGTGCTCGAAAAAACCGAAACTACCGTTTCGGTTTTCCGACAGGGAGATAGTGTCTCAGCGATAGGCGTCTTTGCCATCGAGTACGCGAAAGATCTCCAGATAATCCCCTCGGTCGCGGAAAAAGATACGGTGATTCTGGGCCCGAGACGGATCAGGGGAGGTTCGATATCCCGAAGTTGTTTGGTATCCCCCTCGCCCGCGTGAGCATAACGAGCCAGCGTTTTGAGGATCTGCAATGCGATGGGCTGCTCAATGGCATGAAGGTCCGCACGCGCCTGTTCCGTCCAGACGATGCGCTTAGCCATTGCGCCGGGGAGATTCCTCGGATTGAGTGGGGAGCGAATCGCAGCCCATTTTTTCCCAGTCGGCTGAGGTCAAGCCGAAATCTGCGAGAACATCTTCGTGCGGGATTGGCTCGTGGTGCTGCAGCCATTCCTTTGCTTCCGCGATGGCCTTGCGCTCAGCAGGGCTCAAGGTATTGCCCTCCTCCGGGGAGAGCATAGCCTCCAGCAGGTGAACTACGGCAGCAAGTTGGCCAGGGCCGAGCTGGTCCAGCAAGTGATGAGCGTGCTGTTTGTCAGGGGCCATTGCGTTCTCCTACAGAGCCGTTCTTCTTTCCGTATGCTCGCAGAGACGGCAAGATCGGGTCAAGCGGTTGGGTACAATCAGACTGATGAGTGCTCCGAGTCCGGCGGATATTTATGCCGCCGCAGAACGTATCCGCCCTCTGGCACAGCGGACGCCGGTATTGAATTCTTCCTGGTTTGATTCCGATGCGGGAGTCCGCACGGTGTTCAAGTGCGAGAATCTGCAGCGGGGCGGGGCGTTCAAGATCCGCGGGGCTTCGAACCTGATCCTTTCCATCCCGAAAGAAGACCTGCCGCGCGGGGTGATCGCGTATTCTTCGGGCAATCACGCGCAGGCGACCGCGATTGCGGCGCGCCATGTGGGCACCTGTGCCACCATCGTGATGCCACAGGATGCACCGCGGTCGAAGCTGGAATTCACGCGAGCTCAGGGCGCACGCGTGGTGACGTATGACCGCTTCGGGGAGAACCGTGAAGCGATCGCCGCCCGATTGCAGGAGGAGACGGGTGCTACGGTGGTGCCTCCGTTCGATCACCCGATGACCATCGCCGGGCAAGGAACCGCAGCGCTGGAGTTGCTGGAGCAGGCCCCTGGATTGGATGCTTTGATCACTCCCGTGGGGGGCGGCGGGCTGCTTTCCGGCTGCGCCCTCATGGCGCGGGAGATCCATCCGGGGATTCGTATCTTCGGCGCGGAGCCGGAGGCCGCTAACGACACCTATCTTTCCTTCCAGGCGGGAAAGCGGGTCTCCATTCCCCTGCCGGACACCATTGCAGACGGTCTACGATCCACACAGCCCGGTGAGATTACTTTTCCCATCATTCGCCGGCTGGCGGAGGGCATCCTGCTGGTGACTGAAGAAGAGCTCCGGGCTACGGTCAAGTATCTGCTGCTGCGGCTGAAGATCCTGGTGGAACCGAGCGGAGCAGCGGCGGCAGCCGCGGTGCTGTTCCACAAGCTACCCCCGGGAATCGGCTCGATCGGCGTGGTGCTCTCCGGCGGGAACGTGGATTTCGAACAACTCGTCATGTTTTAGCAGCAGGATACTGAAAACGGCATCTCGCAACCGCTCCCTTACGGTCGCGGCTCAGTAAGTGCACGCAAACACGCAGGGCCGTTTCCGAGCCGCGCGCGTCAGCAAGCGGTTCCTGATCTTTTTCAGCCCCGCTAAACGTAAACGCGCCGGACCCGGCCGCTGATACCGCAGAGGATGTTATAGGAGATGGTGCCGGCCACGCGAGCGATCTGCTGCGCATCGAGCACGGCGTCGCCTTCCCGGCCGAGCAGGGTAACCTCGTCGCCCGGCGCAAGCGCGGTAGTGTGGCTGATATCGATGGTGGTCAGGTCCATGGAGACGGTGCCCAGGATCGGGGTCAGCTTTCCATCGGCAATGACTTTGCCGCGGTTGGAGAGGCGGTGGAAGATGCCATCGGCATAGCCTGCCCCCAGCACGGCAATGCGGGTGGGGCGGGTGGTGCGAAAGCTGCCTCCATAACCGATCAGGGTGCCTTCGGGAAGATCTTTTACCGCCAGGATTTTGGCCTTCCAGGTAAGCGCCGGCTGGAGGTCAAGCACTTTGGGCGGAGCGTCGCCGCGGGCAGGAGAGAGGTAGCCGTAGAGCGCATGGCCGGCACGCACCAGGTTATACCAGGCCTCCCGCCGGCCGTACCCGATGGCATTGGTGCTGGACATGTGGACGTAATCGAGCTTCACGCCGCCTTGGACCAACGCCGCCCGGATGGATTCGAAACGGACGACCTGCTCGTCGGTCTGCGGGGACGTGTAGTCCGCGGCCGAGGCGAAATGGGTCATGAGGCCCTCGATGCGGGCGTAACGGGCGCGGGAAAGAGCATCGAGGATCTCGGGAGCAGAGGCGCGGGTACCCAGCCGGCCCATACCACTATCGATCTTCAGGTGGTACCGGAGCGGCTTTCCGGAGACCCGGGCAAGCTCATCGATGGCGGCGATCTCTTCGAGTGAGTGCAGGGCGGGCGTCAGATCGTGCTCGACCAGGGCCAGCCCCTCATAACTCAGATAACCGGCCATGACGAGAATGCGGACAGCGATCCCGGCTTCCCGCAAGCGGACTCCTTCGTCCACCGAGCTGACCGCAAGCCAGCGGGCGCCTTCGGCCAACAGGACGCGAGCCACTTCCAGGACGCCATGGCCGTAAGCATCCGCCTTGACCACTCCCAGCACGTCGACGTCCGGCCCGACGGCCGCACGCACGCTGCGATAGTTGCGCGCGATCTGCTGCCGCGAGATCAGCGCATAGGAGCGGTAAGGAATCAGACCCATGGATACCGTTATACCTTCTTCCCCCCGGCCAGGCGAAAGAACAAGGCTTCGTAAGCGTCGGTAACCGCGTCCCAGCAATAGCGCTCCCGCACACGCTGCTCTGCTTTGCGGCGAAGCTGCCCGTTCTCTTCCGTGGAAAGACCGAGCGCGTACTGTAGCTTCTCCGCGAGGTCGTTTTCGCCGAACGGGATGCCGGCATCACCCACGACCTCGGTGTTTTCCGCGGTCCGGCGATACAGGACCAGGGCTCCGCGCCCCATGGCCTCGATCAGGGCGGGATGAGTGCCGCCGACCTCGGTGGCATGGATATAGGCAAAGCAGTGCGACTGAAGCTGATGGTAGCCGTCGCCATAGATCGCTCCGGGCATGACGATGCGCGGGTCGCGGGTGTCGCGCACGCGGCGGATGTATTCGGCGGCATAGGGAGCATCGCCGATCAAAGCGAGCCGCATATCAGAGCGGACCTGTTCGAAGGCCTCCCGAACCTGGAGGGCGTGATTCTCGGGCTCCAGGCGGCTGACATAGAGAAAATAGCGGCCCGGTTCGAGGCCGAGATCCAGAATCGTCTGGAGGCCCGCGACTTTGCCCGTTTCGGCCCCATAGGGGATGAACGTGCTCTCTTTGTTCCAGCGGGTCCGATAATATTGCTGGATCGCCAGGGCATCGGTGACCACGGCACTGGGACAAAACGTGGCCAGCCATTCCGAGAGCAGATACCAGCCCTTCGCCAGGCGGTTCCACTTACGGCGTTTGCGTTCGAGTCCATCGACGTTGAGAGGAGTGGGAATGCCTAGCGGTCGCGGCAGCAGCGTGAAGAGCGCGTTTGCTCCGTTGCAGTAGAGTGCCACGTCGGCGCGCCTGGCGATCAGGTGGAGGGTGGAGATTGCCGTGTGGGCCAGGGTATCGAAATATTTATGGCGGATGGTGGGGAGATAGACCACATGGACGCCGCGGTAAGCAGGTTGTGGATAGCGGGCGCGGCAGTAGACGGTGACGCGGTGACCTCGGGCTGCCAGGCGGACGGAGAGTTCTTCGGCGAAGGTTTCAAAGCCGCCATAGTTGGCGGGGATGCCGCGGGTGCCCAGTATGGCGATGCGCACTTAGTTATTATGCCGGCACGAGCGCCGGCACGGCCCGCTGAAGCGGGCGCCACATACGGTGCTCACTACGTTTTGGCCGTTTCGGAGGTGGAGACCAGTTGCGCCAGTACGTTCTTGGGAGCTTCCTTACTGACCGGGGTGTATCGGAACCAACTGGCCATATATTCGCGATCCACCCGGCGGCGGCTTTGGATGGCGCGGCGCTTGGCTATCACGCGCGGCCAATTCCGGTATAAGAACCAGAACGCGGGCAGCGAAGAGTGCTCCCACAACAGGCAACACAGCACCACGGTGAGATCCCGGGCAGTAATCGAAAACCAGTTGCGCCAGTAAAGATCCGGGGAGATGTTCTTGATGCGCATCAGGAACCGGTTCTTTACCGAATGCATGTTGATATCGGGGGGCAGTGCACGACGATTGCCGGGCAGCACCTTGCGCACATGATAGCCGCGGGCGTAAGGCGCATAGAGGCAGCGCCATCCCATTAACTGGGCGCGCCAGGCGACATCGGCGTCTTCCCGATAGGCGAAGAAGTCCGCGTCGAAGAACTCGCCGTCGAGCGAGATATCATCGATCATTTCGCGGCGGTAGAGGGCCGCGGCCGCGGTAGCTCCGAAGACATATTCGCTGTGGAGATAGTGGCCGTTATCCACTTCGCGGCTGCCGCGGTCCAGATGGCGCAGCATGGGGTTGAAATAGATGCCGGTCGAGTCCACCACGGGCTGGGCCGGGATCTCAAAGCTGGCGCTCATGGTGAGCAGTTTGCCGCAAACCGTGCCGATGCGGGGATCGACACCACCCGCGTCTACCAGGGCTTCGATGAAGTTCGGCAGCAACAGAACATCGGGATTGAGCGTGAGCACCCAGGCACCGCGAGAAAGGGCAATGGCCTGGTTTTGAGCCGCCGCGAACCCTACGTTTTCCTGGTTATAGACGACGCGGCAGCGATCTTCGAACTGCTCCAAAATGTCAACCGTACCGTCGGTGGACGCGTTATCAACGACAATGATCTCCTTATGCGGATACCCCTGAGCGAGTACCGATTCGAGACATCTCTTAATAAAGCGACCGCTGTTAAAGGTAACTACCGTGACGGATACGAAGTCGTGATAGGACATGCACTCGAACCTGAATTACCGCCGTTCGTCATCAACATCGCGAACCCCGGGAGCGAACCACGTACTACTCATCCTGGAGCCGACCGGACACAAAATAACGGCCAGCTAAACTGATGACTTCCCCGTAAACTGCCGTGGATTTCAGAGTCCTGCTCATAGCCGCCGAGGCTATCATCCGCAGGAAAGCTCCAATTAGTACTGCCAGACTCACCAGCCGTCTCTGCCAGGGACGGAAATGCCTGGCGGTATACCTCAGAAAACTACCATACCAATAAAGCGTTCGGATCTCCAGTGTTAGGCCCGACAAAGAATGCCCTCCTGTGTGTTTCGCCACAGCATCAGGAGTGTACCGGATATGGTAGCCCGCGTCGCGGATGCGACGGCAAAAATCGACATCTTCAAACCATAGCGGAGAAAATCTCTCGTCCAGACCACCCAATTTGTGCCAAACTTCACGGCGAAACATGAGAAAGGCCCCCGCGGGCTGATCCACATCCTGAGGGACCGAGAAATCCAGATCCGCGCAGCGATAGCGGCGATTGACCGGATTGCCGGGCCACAGGCGGTTGATCAGCAGGGCTTCGAAAACGAGCGCCGCAGGAGAAGGAAAGCGCCGAACCATAAAACCGACCTGGGGACGCCCTTCGGCATCGACCAACTTTCCTCCTGCCGCGGCTACGCCGGGCTCAGCGCAGCAAGCCTGTAGGGCATCGATGCCTTTCTGAATGACGGCATCGGGATTTAGTAACAAAAGATAGGAGGTGTCGAGCGCCCGGATACCCTGATTTACGGCCGCGGCGAAACCCCGATTGGTAGGGTTGGCGATGAGCTTTACCCCCATACGCAGCACTTCGTCCCGGGTTCCATCCTGGGAGGCGTTGTCCACTACCACGATCTGCGCGGCACATCTGCGGGCCGCGGCAAGACACTCGCCGATGTGCAACGCCGAGTGATAAGTAACGATGACAATCCCGACCGGGGGCGGGCTGCCCTCGGCGTGAGTCATGTGGTCCCACCGCGTGTGAGCCAGAAATACACACGCCAATACGAATTAAACCCGGTTTGCTGCTGAATGTTCCGGAGTTCCCGCTCACCTTCCTCCAGAAAAGCGGCCAGCTTAGGGGCATCGGGCAAAAGGCTTTGCTTGCGGACGCGGCGAAAGAGCCGCAAGCCGGCTATTTTGCCGCGCAGGAAGGCCCAGCCGCAACCGTGCCGGAAGGCCACCAGGCCCCACAAGCCCTGGCCGACGAGGATGGACCAGAAATAGCGCGCCAGGAGAGATGCCGGGTAGTGACGGGCAACGAGAAAGACCTGGTTGCGAGCGGTGCGGCGCACCACATCGGCGTGCCAGCGGCCGAGGGTGCCGCTGCCTTGGTGCCACGCCCTCGCCGCGGGGACATACCAGCCGGCATAGCCCTGGCAGGCGCAGCGAATTCCGAAATCCACGTCTTCGAGATAGGACTCGAAAGATTCTTCCAACAAGCCGATGCGGGTGAAGAGATCGGTCCGGAACAGGGCGGCTGTTCCGGGCGCCGAGCGCACCAGGCGCGGAGTCGAGAAAATAGCGTCCTCGGAGGCGCCGAAGCCGGCGCGCCAGGCACAGGCGCTGCGGGCGACCAGATCGAAGGTGCCGTCGATGCGCCGGCGCTCGGCGGCATTCAGGATTTTGCCGGTGAAGAACCAGGCATCCGGATGCTGCGCGGCGGCGAGGCAAAGCTGTTCCAGCCAGTCCGGCGCGGGTTCCACGTCGTTATTGACCAGCGCCAGCCAGGGTGTGCGGCACTCCTGAATGCCGCGGTTCACGGCCCGGCTGAAGCCGGTATTGGAGCCCATGCGAACGACTCGCGCACCGCGCTGTTCGGCCAATTCCGGGGCTCCGTCGCCCGATCCGTTATCGATCACGAGGACCTCGGCGGGCCGCCAGGTCTGGGCATCGAGGCCGTCCAGCAGGCGGCAGAGCAGTTCGCGCCGGTTCCAGACCGGCACGATGATGGTGACTTGATCGCCTCGCATCAGCGGAAGAAGCGCTTACGCGCCAAAAACCAGAGGTTCTGAAACCCGTCGCGCCAGGGATTCAGCTTCTTCTCGCCCAGGCGGGACGAGTAGAGAATCGAAATTTCTCCGAAGCGCACCCGGGAGTTTCGCAGAGCTTCGATCTTGATCTCTTCGGAGAAGGCCATGCCATCCGACTCCAGGCGCATTTCTTTCAGAATGGAGCGCCGGAAGACCCACATGCCCGATTGGGAGTCACGGACCCAGCGGAAGAAGAGCAGGGACATGGCAATGGACAGGATCAGATTGCCCACATGATGTTTGAAACTCATGGACCGCCGGTCGCGGACGGGGAAGCGCGAGGCGTTGAGAAAATCCACGTCCAAATGCAAGAAGGCTTCGAGCAGATAGGAGATGGCATCGACCGGGTAGCTATGATCACCATCCAAAGTGACGATCACATCGCCGGTGGCGCAGGCAAAGCCGCGTTTATAACTACGGCCGTAGCCGCGGACGGCCTCGCGGATGACTTTGGCTCCCAGGGAGGAAGCAACTTCGCCGGTACGGTCGGTGGAGTTGTTGTCGACGACGATGACCTCATCCACGAAATCCGGCATACTGCGGAGCACGCGTTCGATGCCTTGCTCTTCGTTGAGGCAGGGGATAATCACGGTGACACTCAGCCCCTTATACATGAAATGCCCCGCGGCGTCCCCCTGGTATCATGGTAGATGCAATGAAGTGGTCTCTGCTTTGCTTATCGTGCATGCTGTTGCCGCTCGGCGCGGCCGAACTTTCGGGGGTGCGTGCCGTATATATGCTGCCCATGTCCAACGGCATGGACCAGTATCTCGCGAACCGTCTTATCAACCTGCACGCAGTCCAGGTGGTGACCGACCCGCAGCGCGCCGACGCGATTTTGACCGACCGGCTGGGCCCGGGGTTCGAAGACAAGCTGCAGGAACTGTATCCGCCTCCGCCCGAGGAGAAGGACAAGGACGCCAAGGACAACGAGAAGGACGAAGCCAAAGCGGATGCCGACGCGGATAAGGATAAAGGCGATAAAGACGACGGCAAAGACAACGATAAAGACGAAGCCAAGCCGGACGCGGCCTCCCGGTTCGGCGACCCGGTGAACAAGCTGCCCAAGGCCGGGTCCATGAGTTCGTTCGGCCGCGCCAAGGGCACAATCTTTCTGGTGGACGTCAAGACCAGGCAAGTTTTGTGGTCCATATACCAAAGACCCAAGAATTCCACTCCGCAACAACTGGACAAGACAGCCGTACATATCGTGAACCAGTTGAAGCAGGACATCGCGGGCAACGTCACCCAACCATAGCGCATCCTCAAGCCTGCGCGCGCTTGGTCCGCAGCGCCTCCCGGTAACTACCCGCGAGTTTGCGGGTGAGCGTTGCCATATCCCAATTTCGCACTACCTCGTCACGCGCGCGCTGGGCCATTTTGGCCGCCTCCTGGGGATTTTCGAAGAGCGCCAGGACGTGCCCGGCAAATTCACGCGGGTCGTCGGCCAGACGGCAGAACTCGCCGTCCTCGCGGCCGAGGCCTTCAGCGCCGACCCTGGTAGAGACGACCGGGATGCCGCTGGCATACGCCTCCAGGAGCTTGACGCGGACGCCCGAGCCGCTGCGGATGGGGCAGACAAAAACGGCATAAGCTGCCAGAGCTTCACGGATATCCTCTACAAAGCCCAGAAATTCCACACCGGGAGGAAGCTCCTCATGGGGCTGCCGGGCCGGCGGATCCGAACCCACGACCACCAGGCGAGCCTGGGGCCGGCGGGACCGGACATGCGGCAGGACCTCCTGGATGAACCACTCCAGGGCGATGCGGTTGGGCTCATGGCGGAAGCTGCCCAGGAACAGCATGGTGTCCGGAAGACGCCCGCAGGGCTGGAAGGAATAGCGCGACGTATCGATGCCCGCGCGCAGGCCATCCTGCACGCGCCCGGCGATCTCCGGCAGGAAAGAGAGCAGGTAATCGCGGTTTTCGCGCGTGCAGACCTGCACCTGGTCCAGCCGCGGCAGCAGGCGCAGTTCGTAGCGCAGCGCCCGCAGGTATTCGAAACGGGCCTTCCACAATTCCACGGGGCCGGGCAAATAGGCAAGGGCGCGGGCGATGGATTGGAATTAGAGATCATGCTCGAACAGGGCACAGAGCAGGCGGCGATAGGAGCCGGCGTACTG
>CAZMRK010000538.1:0-3332 GCA_964568355.1 uncultured Solibacteraceae bacterium
AGGCCTGAACCTGGCCCCCTAGACCGGAGCGACGCCAGTCCTTGTGGGGCCGGCTTTCAGCCGGTACCGGACTTCAGTCGGGCAAACCGTGCGCCGGTTAAAACCGGCCCGCAGGCCTAATGCCGCATAGTTTTCCCAGGAGCGAGAATTCCGCACGATTTGTGGAGAACCCCCTATAAGCGTTAACTTAAGGCGAGAGTCGTGTGCGATTGGCGACGATCCACCCATGGCGGTCCCGTTGTGGACACAAGGGCGTTTGTCGTTCCCGATCGGCGGCGACGTCGGCACCACGTATTATGATGGACCTATGCTTCGGTACCACATTGCCTTCTACCTCCCGCGTGTGCCTGGCGAAATGGTAGTAGCGGAGGCGCTCGATTTTCCCGGTGCCGTTTCGCAGGGCTTCGACTTGGCGGACGCACGGCTCATGATTGCAAGCGCTCTCGAAGATCTCGCGCAGGCACTGCTAGAAGAGGGCAAGGCGCTTCCTATTCCGTCGGACGACGTGCACAGTGCTGGTGCTGACCTAATCGAACTGATACCGCTCTCCGTTCACGCAGGGACCACTCCGAGGTGAAACGACACGAACTGCTGGACCACATCCGCCCGACACGGATGCAATCTCTTCCGGGAAGGTGGACGGCACTCGATCTTCTCGAACCCGGCAACGGCCGCGAAAGTCCCGGTACCGCGCCACTCAGAAATTGACAATCGGCTCGCCCGGAAGATCTGCGATCAACTCGGGATCCCGCCGATACGCTGATCCAGGGGCGCTGTTCAGAACCGCCGACTTCGAATGCTCCACAAATCGTGTAAAATTCTCGTTCCCGGGAAAACTATATGGCATTAGGCTGAAGCCCACCCCCACTCTGTAACACAGCAGTATCACAGGAACCACTCCCTTGACACCCATTGGGGCGCTCTGGTATTCAACAGCGAGGCTCGGTTGTTTCAATTTCATAACACGCACTAGAGAGGGGAATCCCATGACGAAGTTCCAGAGGTTTGCGAGGGGTGCAAGCCTGGCGGTCCTACTCGTCTACTCGCTTCCCGCGCAAGAAACGGGTAGCATCAGCGGACGTGTGATCGACCCGCAGCAGGCGGCCATCTCGAATGCTAAGGTGAGCATCCGCAACAACGACACAGGCGCCACCCGCGAGACCATCACCGCCAGCGATGGTTTCTATTCCTTCCCGAATGTCGCCGCCGGCACTTACACGGTCACGACCGAGGCGGCCGGATTTAAGAAGTCCGTCACCCAGAACGCCCGGCTGGAAGTGGCGGCCCGCCTGCAACTCGATTTCGTACTCGAAATCGGCGCGGTGGCCGAGACGGTCGAAGTGACCGCATCGCTTCCCCAACTTCAGACGTCGGATTCGCAGATTGGTGGAGTCGTGGAGAACAAGGCCATCGTGGAGCTCCCGCTCAATGGCCGCAACTTCACCCAGTTGATGGTGCTCCTCCCCGGGTCAACCGAGCGCGCCAGCGGTACGGCGGCAGGCCACTATGTCGAGCGCGGCACCGGCACCGCGTTCAGCGTAAACGGCATGCGCCAGACCCAGAACATGTACCTGATCGACGGGTTCATGGCCAAAGAGGTTCAGGACGGAACCAATTCGGTCGAACCGATCATCGATGCCCTGCAGGAGTTTCGCGTGCAGAGCGCGAACTATACCGCCGAGTTCGGCACCGAAGCCGGCGGCCAGATCAACGCGGTGCTGAGGTCGGGCACCAACGAGTTCCACGGCTCCGCCTGGGAGTTCCTTCGAAACAATAAGCTCGACGCCAACAACTTTTTCAATAACCGCTCCGGCGCTCCCATCGCGGAGTTCCGCCGCAACCAGTTCGGCATCACCGGCGGCGGACCGGTCATTCTGCCCAAGTACAACGGGAAAAACCGGACCTTTATTTTCGGCGGCTATGAGGGCACGCGCCTGCGCAAAGGCATCACCCAAACCACGACGGTTCCCACCGAAGCTCTGCGCAACGGTGTTTTTTCGACAACCGTGACTGATCCTTTGTCCGGATCGCCCTTCCCCAATAACACCATTCCGGTCTCCCGGCAAAACGCGATCACCACCACGATCCTCAATAAATGGGTGCCGCTGCCGAATACCGCCACCGTCGGAGCTACGAACTGGATCTCGAATGACCCGCAGGCGCTCACCCAGGACCAGTTCGATTGGCGCATCGACCATCGCTTCTCCGACAAGGACAGCATCTTCGGCCATTACATCTACGAGGACAACGACTTTGCCCTGCCGCGCCTGTTCCCCACCGACGGAGCCAGGCAAAGGGTCCGCGGGCAGCACGGCATGGCCGCCTGGACGCACCTGTTCGGCAGCACGACTTTGAACGACTTTCGCCTGGGCTACAGCCGCTTCGCCGAATTCGAAACCCAGGCACGCGCCGGCAAGGAAAACGTGGTCGCCGAACTGGGAATGACGGGCCTTTGCGAGAATCCCGCGTGCTGGGGTATTCCGCAGCAGGTGGTCACGGGATTCGCCCAGTTTGGTGAGCATGGTGGCCAGGCGGTCTCCGGTCCGCGAGGCTGGCGCAATGAGTTCTTCCAGTTCCAGGACAGTTTCTACAAGACCAAGGGGGCCCACCAGATCCGCTTTGGCGGAAGCTACCGCCGGCACCGCGACAACTTCCCGGAAGCGATCCAGCCGCGCGGCCAGTACACCTACACAGGCTTTCTCACCGGCCAGGCTTTCGGCGACTACCTGCTGGGATATCCGCTGACCACGGTGACCAGCATCGACATCTTCTCGCCGCACCTGCGCAACTCCTATTTCGACCTGTGGGCGCAGGATGACTGGCGCGTCTCCTCGGAACTGACCATCAACGTGGGATTGCGCTATGAGTGGGCCGGCCGGCCATCGTCGGACGACGGTAGTATTTCGAGCGTCCTGTTCCAGAACAACACCGCCACACTCGTCACCGGACGCGATCCGCACGGCCTGCCGACCTCGCTGGCGTACAACGACAACAACAACCTTGCGCCGCGCATCGGTCTGGCATACAGCCCCAAAGCGTTGGGCGGCAAGACCGTAATGCGGGCGGCCTATGGCATCTTCTACCAGCGCGAGCTCGCCAACACGTGGATCGACCTGGCAATCAACGCCCCCTTTGTCCGCCAGACGCAGTTCAACCTCGATACCACCCCCACCAGTCCGTTCTATTGGCGCAACTACAATCTGGCCAATCCTACCGCCATCGTTCCGCCTGCCAGCGCGCTGCTGGCTTACACCGCGGATCCCAACTGGCGCGACGGGTTCGTACAACAGTGGAACTTCAACATCCAGCAGGCCCTGGGGCACAACACCGTG
>CAZMRK010000539.1:0-6024 GCA_964568355.1 uncultured Solibacteraceae bacterium
ATCTCGCGCACCGCCTTTCCGATGTCATCCAGGGACCCCATCCAGCGGCCGATTCCGCACGCCTTGCTCCACAAGGGGCTGCTTGCCCCCGGGCATTCCCAGGTGGCCACGTGTACTCCGTTGGTCACGTGCTGCACGGGCACCTGGCGCTGCGGCCAGCGGGGAAACAGGGGCTGAAACAGCCGGCGGCTCACCTCTCCATGCAGCCGGCTTACCCCGTTCACGTGGCTGCTGCCGCGCATCGCGAGATAAGCCATGTTGAAGGGCTCCGAGGCGTCGTCGGGGTTCTGCCGGCCCAGCGCCAGGAAGTCCTGCATGCGAATGCCGAGCCGATGCTCCGCGTAGTGGCGGAAATACATCTCGATCAGATCCGGCGCAAAGCGATCGAATCCGGCATCCACCGCCGTATGCGTGGTAAAGATGTTACCTGCGCGCGTGACTGCCAGGGCCACGTCGAAAGGCTGGTGATGTTCGTTCATGTAGGAGAAGGCGCGGTCCAGAACCGCGAATGCCGCGTGGCCTTCGTTGAGGTGGCATACCTCGGGCTTCAAGCCGAGCGTCTGAAGCAGACGCCAGCCGCCGATCCCCAGCATCACTTCCTGCTTGAGGCGCAGTTCCGGACCCCCGCCGTACAACTCGCTGGTGATGCTGCGATAGGCCGGCGGATTGGCGGGATCGTTCGAGTCCAACAGGTAGAGCATCGTCTTCCCCAGGCTCACTTTCCACGCGCGGACCCACAACTTGACGCCGGGCAGTGCCACCGAGAGCCGCAGCCATTCGCCGTTTTTCTCCCGCAGGGGCCGGATCGGAAGCTGGCTCGGAGCATTAAACGGGTAAAACTCCTGCTGCGCGCCGTGAGCGTTAATCTCCTGGCGAAAATAGCCTTGCTGGTAGAGCAATCCGATGCCGACGACCAGCACACCCAGATCGCTGGCTGCCTTCAGTTGATCTCCGGCCACGTTGCCCAGTCCCCCGGAGTAAATCGGCAGAGCTTCGCTAAGCATGAATTCCATGCTGAAATACGCCACGTAGTGGAGCGGAGAGGAAGCATGGGTCGTCTGAAACCAGGACGGGCGGCGAGCGGCCTCCTCCTGCTCCTCATTCAGATCGGCGACCCGCCTGCAGAACGTCGCATCCCGCCACACGGTTTGTAACTTCTCGTGAGAAACGGTTTGCAGCACCAGCCACGGATTCTGGGTCAGCTCCCACAACTCCGGATCGAGGCGCCCCCATAATTCATCCGCCGAATGATTCCATGACCAGCGTAAATTGAGTGCCAGTTTGACCAGGGCGTCGTCCGCTTCTCGCACCTCGGCCGGGAGATTGGTGTAACTGGAATTTCCCATGTTTCTAGAATAATGTGACATACTGCCGCCGGTGCCACCGGAATTCATAAATTGAAGAATGAGTGAGAGAGGAGCGCGAATGAAATATGAATTTTTGATCAATAGTTACGAAACGGAACGAATCAAAGTAGTCAGCGTATGGAGCATGTTTCGGGACGGCGACGTTCCGGTGCGGCCGAACCCTTCCGATCCGCGGGGTCGCAGCGTCCTGGAACAGATGGTGCACCAGTGCGTCAGTGAAGATGTGTGGTTTCGAACGATTCTTGGCGTGGATGTGAATGCGCCGCCGTTGCCGGAAAGCGAGACGCGCCTGGCCTTCCTGGAGCGTTACGCCGAGGACAGCGGCAAGCGCCTGGCCGCACTGCGGACCAGGCCGGAAGGCTGGTGGGAAGAAACCGTGCGCTTCTTTGACGTGCCGCGGTCGCGGGCCTGGGTCATGACCCGCCGCATGACCCACACCGCCCAGCATCGGGGCCAACTTCTGGCGATGCTTCGGATGCTCGGGCGCGATTTGCACAGCACCTATGGTCCCACCGCGGATACCGGCGGCCTGATGCAGAATCATGCGCCAACCATCTACGCCTATCCGGATCTGGCGGCGATCTTCGAAGGCGAGGCGCGGGGCGGCTCCAAAGCCGTTCTGCCGGGTGCCGGCGAAAAGCCGGTCACCGAACGGCCCAACCGCGGATAGCCATTTCGAGGGGGGTGCCCCGGCGGGAATTCGGCTGGAATCCGCCGGCGCATGCTGGAAAGTACGATAAGAATTGAACTTATTCCAGATATACGGGTATGATTCCATTCTGCCCCCGTGGCGGGCGTGCTACTTTTTTCGAAAAGGGGCGTAACGTTCCGCTGGCTTGGTGCACCTAATGAAGTAATCCCCGTTACGACGGCGGGCGCACTCACCCCTATCACCCAATAGGCGCCCGCCTTCTCTCTCTAGTGCTCTGAGCGTGAAGTCCGCTCCCTTCCGGTCGCCGTTCAGTGGCGGAACCGAACCGCGCGCGCCAGCAAGCGGACGAACCGAATCACTCGGTCGTATCACGAGTGCTCTGACCGCAAAATCTATTCCTTTCCGCTTATGGTTCAGTGCCGGAACCGAGCCGCGCGCGTAAGCAAGCGGACAAACGAAATGATCCGGTCACAGTACTAGGGTTAGGCATATTTGCAGCGCGCTGCCAGCAGGCCCGTGGCTTCGGCGAGATCGATGTCCGCCAGCAGCAGGCCTGGCTTGCCGTGTGGCTGGTAGCTGAGCAGGGTACCGTCTGGCCGCACTACCGCGGAAGTGGTCGGCGAGCCAGGGCCGGCGCAGTTTACCGTGGCGAAAAAGCAGGTGTTCTCGGCCGCGCGGCACAAGGCCGCCTTCTCATGGAAGGAATTCGCGGGATCGGCGAACGTCGAGGGCCGGTAGCTGCCTGGCTCGGCTTCGTGGAAATGCGGGTGGAACACGATCTGGGCGCCGCGCCGGGCCGCCCAGCGGACCGTCTCCGGATAGCGCCAGCCTTCATGACAGATGGCGATGCCGAAGGTCAGCGGGCCCGCCTGGAAGACATGCCTCTCCGTGCCAGGTGTATAGGTGCCATCCTCGGACGGATCCAACTGAACTTTATCCTGAAAGCCGGCAATGCGTCCATCCGCATGGATGACCAGCGCCGCAATGAGCAGGGCCTGATCCCGCACGCGCTCGGTGCCGAGAATCACCGCAACCTTGGCTTTCGCCGCGGCCGAAGCAACCGCGGACCAGGCGCGTTCCAGAAAGACTGGATCGGGAGGAGGCACGGACTTCCCCAGGCGATAGCCGGGAACGAAACACTCCGGAAAGCAGATCAGTCCCGCGCGCTCCGCCGAAGCCGCGGCGATGGCCTGTTCCGCCAGCGCAACCGACTGCTCCGGAGTCGCCGGAAAGGGAAGATTCGCGAGCGCGATGCGAAAGATACTCATCAATCTTTTCATTTTACGCATCGTGGAGCCGCCCCTATCAGCATGAACTTACGGAACGGTTCCGCCTTCGAAAAAGGCAGCGTAGGGTTTCGAAAACTTACCCTTTTAAGCGACGTTGAAGAGAGCCTTTAGAAAGGCATCAAATGTTGAGTCTTAGGAGTCTTGCATTCATCCTGTGCTCGGCCATACGGCGCTCGCGCGCCCTCGCCTGCTCTGCTCTCCATTGCTTTCCCGACAGAACGAAAGCAAAGAACATCGGTAGAAATATGCTCACGAACGTGCCCGCAACTAACACCAAACCCCGGCGATCCATATGCAGCTCCCTACGAACAGTGTACCCCTCCTCAAGGCGATCCCGGCTCGGGGCGCAGGGCGTTTTGTCGTTCCCGATCGGCTGCGATGTCGGGACCACGTGCCTTCTACCTCTCGCGTGTGCCTGCGAAATGGTGTAGCGGAGGCGCTCGATTTTCCTGGTGCGCGTTCGCAGGGCTTCGACTTGGCGGACGCACAGCTCATGATTGCAAGCGCTCTCGAAGATCTCGCGCAGGCGCTGCTGGAAGAGGGCAAGACGCTTCCTATTCCGTCGGAAGACGCGCACAATGCTGGTGCTGACCGAATCGAGCGGATCCCGCTCTCCGCCCACGCAGGGACCGCCCCGAGGTGAAACGACACGAATTGCTGACCACATCCGCCGACACGGATGCAATCTCTTCCGGGAAGAGTGGACGGCACTCGATCTTCTCGAACCCGGCAACCGGCGCGAAAGTCCCGGTACCGAGCCACTCAGAAATTGACAATCGCCTCGCCCGGAAGCTCTGCGATCAACTCAAGATCCCGCCGATACGCTGATCCACGGGCGTTTATCAGTCCTGATCCGGTGCGACCGCCTGGATGAGACGATTTTCCGAGTGGCGCGTCATCCGGACAGAATCAGCTTGGTAACTTCATAGGACACAGTTTGTGGACCGGAGGTCGCCCTCGTTGGATTTGATAGACCTTGAAGGAGCACTCATCGAAATGTGCCAAAGAGGTACTGCTATGATCCAGAGAAATACCACACTATTGTACTACTGATCAGATAAACTCTTAGGATCATTTACTGAAGCGCGAATGGCAGGGGAGAGAGGGATGAAGCAGCCAATTGCAAGCGGATCAATAGAACTTCCATGGTTCGATCTCAGTTCGTCGGACTTTGAGGCCCTCTGCTTGGAATTGGCAACCGTTGAACTCCGAACAACATTCTCTTTGTACGGTCGTCCCGGGGACAGGCAGTTCGGTATTGACTTGATTGGCTGTGGCCCCGCGGGCGAGCAAAACATCGCCGTCCAGTGTCGGCGTGTGAAGCGATTTGGTCCGGCAGACCTGACGACACTCATCAATGAACTCGCCAGACTTCCTCTTCACCTCCAGTTGCTGTACGTGTTTGTTGGATGTCGAGTCTCGTCGGAAGTTCGCAATGTGGCAATCGGCCATAGGCACAATCTGAGTTCTGGCGCAGGCCCGATTCAACGATTGGAAATCTGGGATGCGGATGATCTGCGTCGCCGTTTGATGAAGTACCCGAATACTGTAGGCGCTTTTTTGGGCCTACCTCTGAGAGACTCCTTTTTTCCTGAACTTAAGCAAGCAGATATCGTTCTTGGGTTGGAATCTTTGCGCCACGAAATTCGGAAGTTGCGCGAGCGCCTAGCACCTCAACCACACATCGTGGCGAAGCCGAACATCAGCCGAGAACAAGGTGGCATCACCGAGCAGTTCGACTTACGAGTCGATCTGGACTGGACAGTAAGTGGCATGTTCCCGAAGGCCGATGGGGTCGTTGAAATGCATGGCGCTTTTCCGAGTCGTCGTGGCTTCTCCATCACGCAGAACCTGATCTTTACGGATAGAAATCCTCCGAACACGCTCTTTGGAGCGGCTCCCCGGTATTGCTCGTTGTCTCTAGTTCTGAGCCCCGATGAAACGGTCGATTTTGAAACGGCCATGTTGATTGCGAAGACGTCACGGATGAATGATTCACATCCTGTTTACTATTGCGACAGCGTCTTCGTGAGTGGGATGCCTGGATCGGGGCCGAACATCTCTCTACCGAAGCGCGAGATATCATTCTCGATTTACTCTTGGGATCACGCTTGGACGGCGTTTGCTGCGGCCGGCAGGTATCTAGACAAGTACGAGGATGCCGCGTTGGCTGCGCGGCGTCTGAGATTACAATCCAAGGTTGCCAGCGGGGTAGAGCAAAGCACGGCATTGTTTCACCAGTTTGTCTACAAGGATTGATCGAGCTCGTGGACGGGTAAAGTCCACTTTCGAAGACCTCACGCTCGACGTAGTCTCCGAGAAGACTTCGGTCTCCTTGGCTTCATAGTCGTCGGAATCGGTTTCCTCCGGCTCTTCTTTTTTGTGCCACGTCATGGAGCCAATAGCGTAGGAGGAAGTTCTTGCCGTCCGTGTTCAGGTACCCTGATCGTCGAGCCATTCCAGAAAAGCATCGAACATCTCCTTCTGCTTTTGCGTCGGCTTGTGCTTAGCTTTCGAGTCGAGCGTGATCTGAATCGCCATTCAGAGCCTCGGGCCCAGTAATCCGGACCGTACTCATGACGAAGGTCCGGAAGTTGGCCGCAAGTAGGGCTCTGCGAAGTTGTGCCCGTTCCGTCCGGATTGCCGCCACTCGGAGAAAGCCGTATTTGAGGATTAGTAACGCGAAGCCGGCTTGCCACCGGTAATCGCTGTTGTT
>CAZMRK010000540.1:0-3561 GCA_964568355.1 uncultured Solibacteraceae bacterium
TCAACGTAGTAGTCCATCGATTCCGGCACCCCGGCCAGCAGAAATTCGTAGGCGGCTCCCCGGGACTGCGGCAGCATATCGGTCTGCTCCCACTTGGAAGCGCTTTGATATTTCGCAAAGAGGCGCACGCGTTCGGTCTGAAAACCGATAAGGCGGGCGGTGATCAACTGGTCGGAGCGGCGGCGGAGCGTGCGATTGCCGGGGGTAACGACGACATCGTAGTAGGGCTTGAGATCGCCCTTGGGCAAGCCGCCCCACAACAGCGAGGTGCCATAACCGAGAAAACCAGGGCCGGAGGTACCCAGCCAGATCAGCACCAGCAGAGCCGCCACGGCCGCGCTGGCAAAGCTCAGGATCCAACTACGGCCGGCGACGCGCTCCGGCTCGGCGTGTTCGGTCAAAGACAGGGTATCGGCCGCCAGCAGAGGCAGGAAGGGATCATTGGGATTCTGGCGAGCGCGTTCCGCAAAGGTGAGCAGGCGTTCTTCGAGCTCGGGGATCTTGCGCTCGGCTTCGCGCGCGGCCCAGCGGCGGTTCAGCCGCAGCACGGGAATGAGCAAGCCCAAGCCCAGCGCGAGCGCCAGCGCCAGGAACAGGAGGACGCGGGCCCACAGCACGCTGGGATCGGAGAACGCAAAGTGATTGGCCAACAGCACCGCCAGTACGGTAAACACCAGTGCCGCTGCCGCCGTGATGGCGGCGCCTCGGGTCAGCGCGAGCATGCGCAAGCGCCGCTCGACCCTGCCCAGATATTCGGCTAACCGATCTAAAGGATTCATTCCGCCCCTCTATCCGCCGAAAGATGCCGGTTACCCAGCAGCGATTCCGCCACTGCCAGCACCAGAATCGCCAGCATCAGATACCACCAGAACTGCCGCAGCTTCCATTCCCCCGCCGCGCCTTCGGCCGCCTGCTGCCGGGAGCCTTGAGCCGTATTCTGCCACAGCGCGAGGGTCTCCTGAGGGATGACGTCCAGGTCGGACTCGCGCCGGTCGGCATTGACCGCCACCAGCTCGCGGCGGCCATCCGGATGTTTGACGTCGTAGTAGCCGGTGCCGGTGAGCTGAATATTCTGCGCGCGGCTGGCCTCTTCGAGAGAAAGCGCACGACGTCCGGACGGGTCGAGCACTTCCGCCGCCGCGCCTTTCTCGTGCGCCTCGCGCAACTCCAGGTAAGCGCCGACCAGGTAGTTGGCCTGGCTGCTATCGAGCTTGCCGAGGTAGTGCGCGGTCTGCTCCACGAAAGGAACGAAGGAGGCATGCAGCGGAAAGTCGTTGGAGACATTATCAAACGTGGAGGTGAAGACCAGCACGCGCCCCTCGCCGATCTGCTTTTCGAGCAGCAGCGGCGTGTCGTCGGACAGGCGCCCGAGGATGCGCGCCTTGCCGGGCTGGACGCGGACGGCCTGGTAAAATTTCACATCATCCCAGCGCTCCTCGCCGCCAATCGGGGGATAGCCAGGATCGAGCCAGGCGGCGGTCTGGAAACGCTCGGTATCGCGGGTAAAGTAACGCGCTTCGATGACGCCCTCCTCGAAGACGGGCACGCTCTTGCGCAGCGCCGATTCCCGTCCCAGGGCGATCAGGACCGAACCGCCGCCGCGCACGTAGGCCTTGAGCACGCTTTCGAAGGACTGGGGAATGCCGGCGACGTCGGAAAGCACAACGAAGGCGTACTTGCCGGGAACCAGCCCGCCGGTCTGCTCCGGCGCTACCTGATCGAGCACAAAGGCGGACTGGCCGGCCGAATCCAGCGCTGTCTGGAAATAGAGCAGGTCGCGATTGCTGCGGGCGCTGTGCACGAACAGGGCGCGGCGCGGCTCGGCGCGCTCCACGGAAAAATAGAAGTGATCGTCGTTGGGGAAAGCGTCTCCGGAATCGATGCGCACCTCGCCACGATTCAGGCCGTAAGGAGCTTCGAGCGACAGGAATTCGGCGGTAGCGCGTCCATTGGGAGGCACATCGACGGTTTTGGAATCGACTTCCCGCCCATTCAAGACCAGGGTCACGCGCCGCGTAGAATGCTCGGTGCCGAAGCCGGTCACGGTGGCCAGCAGACGGACCTTCCTGGGCTGGTAGACCTGATGCGGCACGCTGACGTTTTCCATGGCAAAGTTGGGTTCGCGCCGGTTGACCACGGGATGGAGCACAAGGGTCACGCCCTCGGGCAGGCGCAGATCGGCAAAGTTGGACGGCAGCGAGGATTTCTGCAGATCGGAAAACAGGTGCGCCTCGACCGGCACGCGGGAGGATTGCGCAATGGAACGAAGGGCCCGCGCCAATTCCGCATAAGAACCACGGCTATCGCCAGCCTCGATGGAGCGGATGCCGGCCTGCAATGCCGGGATTTCGCCGGTGGCCTCGGTCATGGTGCGGACCTGCGAGCCGAAGGCCACAATCTGGCCGCGGTCGCGCGAGCGCAGCCCCGAAACGACGTTGAGCGCCTGCTGCCGGGCGCGTTCCAGGCGATCGGCCTGGCGCATGCTGAAGGAGTTGTCGATCGCCAGCACCGTGAGCTTGTGCCCGGAGGCCGCAACGCTTCCGGCGGTTCTCATGAAGGGATTGGCGAATGCCAGAGCCAGCAACAGAATCAAGGCGGCGCGGAGGGCGAACAGCAGCAGATAGCGCAGGCGGCGATGTTTGACCGAGCTTTGCGTGCGCCGCTCGAAGAACATCAGGGAACTGAACGGCAGCGGCTCGTTTTTGTGGCGTTTGAGCAAATGAAGCCACACCGGCAAACCAACCGCCAACGCGCCAGCCAGAAACCAGGGGGTCAGGAATCCCATCAGAGCCTCCCCTGGCGGATGGACAGGTATTCCCGCAGCCCTTCATCGAGCGGGCGAGCGGTGTCCATCAGGAAATAATCCAAGCCGGCACCTTTGGCCTTGTCGCGCAGAGCCTGGATATGGGCATCGATCTTGTGGCGGTAATCGGTACGCGCATATTCGGGAGAGACTTCCAGGCTGATGTTGTTTTCCATGTCCTGGAGCAAGACGGGTTCCCGAAATTTGGGCGCGATCTCCTGGGGGTCGAGGATGTGAAACAAGATCACCTCATTCCCACGATAGCGCAGCGGCTCGACGGTCTTGATGATGGTTTCCGGATCCTCGTAGTAGTCGGAGATGACCACAACCAGACCGCGGCGATGCAGAAAGTTCAGGAAATGCACGAACGGCTTGGCGAAATCCGTGCGGGTTCCCACCTGGCAGGCTTCGACGGCGTGCAGGAGGCGAAAAAGCTGGCCCTGGCGCGTGGAAGGCGCGATATAGTTCTTCACATCCTCGTCGAAAACAATCAGGCCGGCGGCATCGCGCTGCTCGGTAGCCAGGTAGCAGAGCGAGGCGGTGAGGTAGCGGGCATAATCCAGCTTCGTCACCGGCTGCGAGCCGTACCCCATGGACGCGCTGGTATCGAGCAGGACGAGAAGCTGGGAGTTGGTCTCGCCCTGATAGCGTTTGAGGTAGCAGCGTTCGGTGCGAGCGAATACGTTCCAATCGACGTGCCGCAGATCATCGCCCTGGGAGTAGGCGCGGTATTCGGCGAACTCCTGGCTGAAACCAAA
>CAZMRK010000541.1:0-6362 GCA_964568355.1 uncultured Solibacteraceae bacterium
GGAGGGAGAAACCGCCAGGTTGCTGCCGTAGAGGCTCAGAATCGCTCCCGGATAGTAGGTCGACTGTAATGGATTCCCGTTGATCAGCGGCAGCGCCAGCGCCGGAATCTGGGAATTCTGCTGCTGGGTGGTAAAACTGAGCGCCTGGCTGGCCATCTGGAATCCCGAGATTACGCTCACCGTAGAGGTTCCGGGTACGGCATTCGACGCGGCCGCCAGATTGAGTACTATATGGGTAGGACTCATTACCCAAAGATCGCGCACGCTCAGGTCCGAGGAACCGAAACTCACCGTTACCTGCCCGTCGGCGAAGCGCAAGCTCCCGGTGGAGATCACATCCACCATCGAACTGGTGCCGGCGGCGAGGCTTGACGGGCTGACGACCAGGGATCCGGCTACCGCGGCAGCCATCTCCCCGCCGGAGTTATAGGCGTAGGTCGGAGCCGCTTGCCCGGTGAAGGTAGAATTCTGGCCGTCGCTGTTATAGATGGTAATGGTTGCGGTTTGCCCTGCGGGGCCGGGGGGCGGCTGCACGGAAATGCTTCCATTACTCTCATCTCCGGAGAAGGGAGCGGTGACCCTGGCGGGCTGGCCGTCGAAGAAAACGCGGCTGTCGGCAGCCAGAGAAGTGCCGGTAATCGTCATTGTGCCGTCGGGGTTGATGGTCGTCCCGGAAATGGTGGGAGGGGCTTTCTGCGTCAGAATAACGGCTGAGGGGAGCACGTACGCATCGTTCGGGAGAGTAAACAGCAGGTGGCGCGGTCCGGTGCCGGCCCCGATGGGAATTCCAACGTAGATGGCCAGCGCCGCCGGATCGCCGTATGCCGTCATGGCCGGTTGGGCGAAGCTTCCCAGCAGTTGCACCCCCAGTCCAGGAGTGGCGCTGCTTCCGGATGTGATCCCTACGCCCTGAGTAACTACGACTCCTGTAGAAGTTGTATTTTGAATGTAGGCCGGGCTGACGGGCGCCTGTCCGAAATAGCCATAGCTGGAAACATCGTAAATCGAGACTGCCGAGCGGCTTTGGACATTGAAATCGACTCCGCCCACTACCTGACCGGCAGCGGCGATGGAGATCGCTCCGAACTGCCCGGGGTCTCTGGTTCCCGCGCCGCCGAACCCATTCCAGAATAGCGTCTCGATCGCTCCGCCGACCTGCACGGGGTTGCCGTCGGCGTCAACGGGCAGCCGGATATCCGCGTCGGGCGGAAGGGGATGCACATAGACCCAGTAAGATCCCGGCTGCAGACCGTCGATCCGGTAGCTGCCGTCGGGGTTGCTGAGCGTGCTGACGGCCGAGCCAGTGGGGCGAATTGCCACCACTGAGGCGAGGTGGACTCCCTGGCCTCCCGTGTATACGTGGCCGGTGATGGATCCGAACTGACCTGCGAAATTCCCGTTTTTTGGATACAGGAGAGAGATTCCAGCGATGTCGTCCCGATCAATGGGCTTGGCGCGCGAGGTCGCCCGGGTGACATAGGTGGACATAGTCGCTCCGGTGAAGGTGTGCTGCAGGCCCAGGGCATGGCCCATTTCGTGGACGACCGTGGTATAGAACAGCTCGGAGTAGCTGGGGCCAGGATGCTTGGTGAAGTCGCGGCTGAGGTGGACAAGGGAGCGGGTGATCGGAACGAACGCGCCGTTGTCGTCCGTCGAAACGCCGGTGCCCTGGGTGTGGCCGGTGAAGGCCAGCACGCCCGGGGGCATGTCCTCGAAAATAATATCCGCGGCCGGCGTATTCTGCGCGCTGCCATAGGTTTCCATGCCGCCGAAGGCCACTCGCAGATCCGAGGTTTCGACGGCATTCCAGGTCAGAACGGCCTGGCGGATCTGGGACAGAACGGAGTTGAAGCTGTCGTTGCCGCTGAAGATGGTGTCACCCAGGCCGGAATCGGCGACGAAAAAACTCACTGTTTTATTGGGGAGCAGCCGGACGTCGAATTTGTCCACAATGTTGCCATTGGGAGTGTAGTGCACGAAGTGATAATAGCCGGCGGCCGGACAGCCCAAGAGCACCAGAAGACCCGTAATCCGCCGGAATCGCCGCATGTTCACTTGCCTGCTCCCGTGGCGACATTCAGGACGCGCGTCCGCAGGTCCGAGAGCCGCAGGCGGATTCCCTCGTAGTTGGTGAGCACCTGCCTGGAGCTTGCATCCACGATCGTGGCGGAAGTGGTCTGCTGGACCGCCATGCTCCGGCTGGAAGCGCTTTTGGGCAGTTCGAAGACCCCCTGGCTGAAGCCGATAAGCTGCGTGATGCCGCTCTTTCCGGTCCAGAGAAACAGCACATACTCCCTGCCTTCCACCAGGTGAGCCATTCCGCTATAGACCTGGTGGACATTGCCGGCCGTCCCGCCTGGAAGCATCAGGTCGACGACCGCCCGGCCGTCTCCTTTGAAAGTCTCGCTAACCTCCACCGGATAGTGGGTGTAGACGACATCGCCCCGCATCGAAGAGTAAGGACCACCGATCCGCCCACGCACAATGGCGGTGGATTTTTGAATCATGTCATCGAGCGAGAGGCGTTCCAGCGTGGCGGCGTCAAGCGGCGCAAGCCAGCACAACAGCCACAAAGCGGCGGGAAGATAGCGCGCCATACTCTTCCCGTAGCACTCGCGGGGCCAATTGACACGACAGAAAAATCGAGATTTGTTTCCGCTCGCCGCCTCCGCCGTGTGTTCGATGGACACAACGCTGTCCCAAACCGGGCAGAATCGCCCATTTAGCGCGCCCGGACGATCAGGATGGGGATTTTCAACTCATGCCGCACCGGATCGATGGTGTTGCCGAAGATCAGGTCTTTTAGCCGGCGGTGGCCGTGGGCGCCCATGACCAGCAGATCCGGCTGAATCCTACGGGCGTAGTTTACGATTTCGCGAGTGGGGTGGAGGGAGTGAGAGACCGCCGCTTCCACCTCCAGTCCCTGGGCGCGGAGCGCCTGCGTAATCCGTTCCAGATAGCGGGTACCGGCCTCGACCTCGGCGGTGGAAGCCATGGAACCGTAGACCTGGCTGGTGACATCCTCTTCGACGTGAAGCAGGTAGATGCGGGCGCCGGTGGGGCGCGCCATGGCAGCGGCGTGGGCCACGGCGAGGCGATCCAGGTCGGAGTGATCGAGAGGCACCAGGATGCGCCGGTAAGCCAGCGGGACAGGCTCGGCGGTGGCGGGTTCCGGCAGGGTCACCGGAGCGCGGCCGTAGCGGCGGATCCAGTGGGTGATGAACGGTTCGAAGGCGACCCAGGCCAGCAGCAGGGCGAGCCCGGCGAGCGCCGGCACCAGCAGCACGAGAATCCAGGTACGCCAGGCGCCGGCGGCTGCCAGCCAATCGGCAACTGCCATCGCGACCAGGCGGATGTTCAAGGCGACGATGATGGCAGCGGTGATCCAGGCCAGCACTTTGACCCAGGCCGGGCTGGCAAGGGAACCCATGCGCTGGCGGTCGCTGGTGAAGTGGACCAGCGGAATCACGGCGAACGGCAACTGCATACTCAGGATGACCTGGCTGAGAATCAGCAGCCGATAGGTGCCGGTTTCGCCCATCAGATAGATGGTGAGGGCCGCGGGAATCACCGCCAACATGCGGGTGATGAGGCGCCGCAGCCAGGGGCGCATGCGAATGTTGAGAAAGCCCTCCATCACTACCTGCCCGGCCATTGTTCCGGTCAGCGTGGAGGACTGCCCCGAGCACAGAAGAGCGACGCCGAACAACAGCCCTGCCATCGTGGTGCCCAGCAAGGGAACCAGCAGGGCCGGAGCCTGCTGGATCTCGGTCACCACGACACCGTGTTTAAAGAAGACCGCTGCCGAGAGCACCAGGATCGCGGCATTCACCAGCATGGCGCCGTTCAGGGCGATCACCGAATCCACCAGATTGTAGCGGCAGGCGGAGCGCTTCGCAGCCTCGCTCTGCCCGATGCTGCGCGTCTGGACCAGGGCCGAATGCAGATAGAGATTGTGGGGCATGACCGTGGCGCCCAGAATGCCGATCGCGACATACAGGCTGTCCTGATTCAGGCGCGGAATCAATCCGTCCAACATGCCGGAAATAGACGGCTTAGCGAGAAAGACCTCGATGCAGAAGCAGGCGGCGATGATGGTGATCAGCGCGAGGATAAAGGCTTCGATGGTCCGGATGCCGAAGCTCTGGAACCAGAGCAGCAGCAGGGTGTCGACAGCGGTGAGCAGGACGCCGATCAACAGGGGCAGGTGAAACAGCAGATTCAAGGCGATTGCGGCACCGAGCACTTCCGCCAGATCGCAGGCGGCCACCGCGATTTCGCAGAGGACCCATAAGAAGTGGCTGATGGGGCGGGGATACGTCTCCCGGCAGGCCTGGGCCAGGTCCCGGCCGGCAGCGATCCCGAGGCGGGCGCTCAAGGTCTGGAGGAGGATGGCCATCAGGTTGGACATCACCAGGACCCAGAGCAGTTGGTAGCCGAAGCGCGCGCCGCCCTCCAGGTCGGTAGCCCAGTTGCCCGGGTCCATGTAGCCTACGCTGACCAGATAGGCCGGTCCGGCGAATGCAAAGAGCCGACGCCAGATCGAAACCTCGGATGTAGCCACGCTGGCATGTACATCCGAGAGCGACCGAGGAGCATTCTCGGTCCGACCGGCAGTAATCATAGTATTCAATTTTTTCTTAACTACAGTTAACATGCACCGAGAGGACACGTCAAGGCACCTCCTCTCGGAGCGTTAGGTTTACTGTACCGCGGTCTGGCTAAGGCGGAGCTGGTAGGCCTGCCGGGCAGCCTGGTAGATGCGCTCGGCCTCGCCGCGCTCTTCCAGGCGGATGCGGGGGGATTTCTGCCGCCAGCACTGGTCGACGGCCTTCAGGCACCACTCGGCACTGGCGCGGGAGGCTCGGATCGGCTTGCCGCCCACCAGGACGAAGACCGGGTTGGTGTGAGAGGAGGGCAGAATGCGCAGGGCCACCCAACTGCTGCGATCGATCGGGTAGTCGAACGAGACAGGCCGGATTTGGCCGTCCGCGAGGATTTCCTGGCGGGCCACGGCCCGGCCGTTGACGATTAGTTCCAGAGGGACCTTGCGGGAATCCCCGATACGGGCGCGCTCGATGTCCCAATAGGGCTTCTGGTCGTAGGGCCGGCGGCGCAGGTTCTCGTCCGGCGCCGGCTCCAGCCGGGCAGCGACGCGAGCCGTCACGTGGACCGGGCCGGGTCTTTCGAGAGCCAGTTCACTTGCTCCCTCGCCCATCTCGACCTGATTGACGCGAAAGTCCATGAGATGGCTTTTGCCGTCGGAAACGTAGTTGCGGCCGGCACGGATACCTTCGACCCAATCCTGGTAATCGAGGCGGTTTTTCTGCCGCACATAGCTGCGGCCCAGCCCCACGCGGTCGTCGTAGATGCAGGGGAAATCGGTTTCACCGCTGATGCGCGTCCGGTAGCCCACGTTGAGCGTGTGGTACCAGATGTTCAGCTCCCAGGCGTAGGGCGTATCGACGGTGGAGATGAAATCCACCAGATTCTGGGTGACGCTGACGATGAACTCGTTGGCGCCGATGCCGTCAAACGGCGGCAGCTCATCGGTGAGGAGCTTTTCCTGCTTGAGGGCGAGGCCCCAGCCGGAGTGGGCGTAACCGGTGACGGCTCCCTGGGCTTTGGCCCAGCGGAAAACGGGAATGCCCCAACTGGGCCAGTCTTCGATGCGGCGAGAGCCGGGGTAATCCTCTTCCTTCAGATTCATCAGCACGATGTGGCCGGCGTGGCTGGAGGGGAAGCCGGAGACCTCGACGTCATAACGCATGAGGGTGTCGGGCGTGGAGAGGGCGTGGTTCTTGCCTTCGAAGAAGGTCTTTTGAAAATACCAGCCGGGACCCCAGCTCAGCACTTCACCGACTTTCAGATCCTCGCCGAGGATGTGGCGCATCATGTCCTTGGGATAGACGCCCTCGGTGGGTTTCTCATAGTGCGAACAGCCGGCGGCGTGCACGTGGTGGTCGCCGGAGTACCAGCCGGATTTGGCCGGGTCGATCCAGCGCTCGAGGCGGAAGGTGACTTCGGCAGGCTCGCTTGAGACATGCAGTTGCCCCGACTTCTTGAGATACTCCGGTCCGCGCGTGTACTCGACGGTATAGTCGCCCGGGGGCAGCAGCAGGGCTTCTCCATCGGCACGGTAGACCTGCGGCTGGAAGAAGAAATCCGGAGCGAGGCGTTTGGCCTGCGAGGGGTAGACACGGCCGGCGGTATCGCGCACCAGGAAAGAGCCGGTGGTAGGGCGATCGTCGAAATCGAGCACGCGCAGAGAGACCTTGGTAGCGGGCCGGGCATCGAACAGCAGGTCGATCTCGCTGCGGAAGCCCAGGTCCTGGGTACCCTGGCCGATATTGAAGATCAGC
>CAZMRK010000542.1:0-13036 GCA_964568355.1 uncultured Solibacteraceae bacterium
CACGCCGCTGTTTCGCAAGTATTGCTCCGCCTTTTTGGCAATGTGGCGGGGATCGCGCTCATAGTTCTGTTTGGTGATCGGATCGATCACGTCGCCATACATCACCAGCGTGGGTGTCTCGGCGAAGGGATCCATGAACGCCGTATTCGGGTCGGGCACCAGAAGCATGTCGCTCTCGTGGATCGCCGCCCAACCGCGAATGCTCGATCCGTCCATTCCAAAGCCTTCTTCAAAGCTGTCCTCACTCAATTCCGACAGTGGGTAGGACACGTGATGCTGTCAGCTCGGAATGTCTGTAAATCGCAGATCGAGCTGCTTGGCATCGTTCTTTTTAGCGAATTCCAGTACTTCTTGCGGGCTCATCCATCCTCCATGGTGGGTGTTTCTGCCGTGGGAACCGTCGTTGCAGAGTACCTCTACAATAACGGATTGCAGGGAGGGGGTCAAGGCGGAGAAACGCGTCTCCGCCTTGAATTTCTAAGGGCTTGGAAGGGTTTTCAGGCGCGCGCGCCGGCCACGGGAGTGAGGCGGCTACGGATCTGATTCATCACGTCGGAGGCCAAAAACGGCTTCCGTAACACCGGGAAGTTGTGCTCTTCGCAGAGGGCCTCCTCCTCGGGCGGCAGAATGGTTCCGGTCATGACGATGACCAGCATCTGCGGAACGGTCTGCAGAAACTCCACGCCCAGTTCGACCCCGTTGCCATCGGGCAGCATGTAGTCCAGCAGCGCCGCATTGGGCTTCTGTGCCAGCACCTGTTTTTTGGCTTCGGTGGCAGACTCCGCGGTGAGGAGCTTCCAGCCGGCATCGGCCATGAGGCGCTCCAGAAAATGCAGGAGGTCGCGATTGTCGTCGACGATCAGCACCGTCGGGTGCGACGGCAGTTGCGCCGCCGTGGTCTCGGTGGCGTGCAACTGCAGCCCTTCGCCGTCTTCGCCTACGTTCACGCGGACGCGCGCTCCCGGCTCCACCTGTCCGGTAGCCACCAGCGTGGCCAGCGGCTGCGTCAGATGCCGGTGGATGGTGCGGTTCAACTCGCGCGCACCATACTCCGCGCTGGTTCCCTTCTGAAGCAGAAACTGACGCGCCTCAAAGGGAACTTCCAGCGTGAACGAGCGTGCGCCAAGGCGCGTATTGACGTGGTTCTGCAGATCGGTAATCTGCTTGTCCAGAATGGCCGCCAGCGATTCGGCCGTCAGCGGCTGGTAGGTGATGACGCAGTCGATGCGATTGATGAACTCCGGCGAGAAGCGCTTGCGCACCGCCACCAGCGCGATGTTCTGAAGCTTGCTGGTGAGGTCGGCGCGCTCCGCTTGCCGCGCCGACTGAAACCCGAACTCCGGGTTGATCTCGCGCATCATCTCGCGGGCGCCGAGATTGCTGGTCAGAAAAACGAGGCTTTTTTCGAAGTTGACGATGGTGTTGTCGCCCAGCCGCAGGATACCCTTGTCGAGCACGCCCAGCAGCAGGCGCGTGAGGGAGGGTGCTGCCTTCTCGATCTCATCGAAGAGAACCAGCGACAGGTTGCACTTCTCGCTGGTTACCGAGTTGAGCTTCTGCTGGGTCAGCATGGGCTGAGTCTCCCGATGGCCCAGGTAGCCGGGAGGCGCTCCGATCAGCTTGGCGACTTCGTGTTCCATCTGGAACTCGCCGCAATCGACCTTGAGCAGATTTTTTTCGCTGCCATGCAGCACTTCAGCCAGCGCTTCGACGGTCTTGGTTTTGCCCGTGCCGGTCGGCCCTAGCAGCAGGAACACACCGACCGGACGGCCTTCCGGAGCGAGGCCGGCCTGATACATCTGGATGTATGGAACGATTACCCGCGTGGCGGCTGGCTGACCGACCACTTTTTGCGAGAGGACCGCGGTCAGATTCTCGGACAGATCGCCCGATTGCTTCCGCGATTTGGTGACGGACTGAGTATTCTTGCCCCGTTCCACGGAACCCTCCGCGTTCATTATAGTGGCTCCCGTCGCTTTGCCTTTACCAGTTCTTCTATTCCGGGAAGTGCTGCTATCCCTCATCGTCTCCCCTCTCTGTGGTCGCAAGTGGGCGGGCAGGTCCGTTTTCGAAATTCAACCCCCACTCTTATCACGGCAAAACTCCGCTTGTATGTATTGTTCCACACTCGCGACCGGTAGGGATGAGCGCTTCAGGCGGCCGCATTACACAGGGCACATAGCGACTCCTAAAATGTCGAATGCCCGAAGAGTTGAGCCAGGGCAGATGGCGGGGATTGGAAAAACCGGCGGCTCTTAGCGATGCCGGAATGTGATTCTGCCCTTGGTGAGATCGTAGGGGGAAAGCTCCAACGTGACCTTGTCGCCAGCGAGGACGCGAATCCGATTGCGACGCAGCCGTCCGGCCAGATGGGCCAACACGACACGATCATGTTCGAGTTGGACACTGAACAATCCGCTGGGAAACTTCTCTAATACCGTTCCGGTTACTTCGATGCTGTCTTCCTTGCTCATACACCTCCAGAATTTGCCGTTGCGGAGGCCGTCGCCAGCACGCCCGGGTTACCGGCGCGGCCTCCCCGCCTTCGCTCTAGGCCACCGTGACGTTGGCCGCCTGCAGCCCTTTAGGACCGCGCGTTACTTCGAATTCCACCTTGGCGCCCTCGTCCAGGCTTCTATACCCTTGGGCTTGGATCGCCGAGAAGTGCACGAATACGTCTTCACCATTCTCCCGCTGGATAAAGCCATATCCCTTGGCTGCATTAAACCACTTCACCGTACCTTTTTCCTTCATCGTGTTTCCTTTGATCGTGAATACAACTTGACGCCGGCCATGCCCTAAAAAACACAAAAGGGGGCTTGCGCCCTATACTACGCAGCCCCCTTGGTCATATTAAAGCGAAGACAAGTGTCAAATATCGCCTTCATTATAACGCAGGGCGCAAGGCCGCCTGGGATGGTGGCTATCATGAAGAATCAGTGGTATTCGAGTTTCTGAAGGTGCGGTTTCACCTGCGGGCGGCCGACAGGCTGCGTTTCCCTGCCGGGCGGGCCGCCAACGTGCTGCGCGGCGCGTTCGGCGCCAGTTTGCGCCGGGTCGTTTGCGTGCCCGAATGCGCCGGGCCGGCCACCTGCGCCCGGCGACTCACCTGCGCCTACGCCCGGACGTTCGAGCCCCGGGCGGCGCGCGGCGAAGGTCCTAGCGGGCTGGCGGACTGGCCGCGGCCGTTTGTCTTTCGGTCCGCCCATCTGGATGGCCGGACCATCCTGCCGGGCCAGACGTTTTATTTCGATTTCCACGTCTTTGACTATCCGCCGCGGTCCGGAAGCGGACCCCTGCTGCCCGATCTCGTTCGCGCCTTCACCCTGGTTGCGGAATCGGGCTTCGGCCCCGGCAGAGGCCGCGCTGAACTGATAAGAACGGAGGAAGAGCCGGTGCGCCTGCCGCTGGATGGTCCGCCGCCCTCTGCTTCGCGGGCGACACTGCGGTTTGTCACGCCCACCGAGCTGAAAGGCGACGCTCCAGATGCGTCTCCGGAAACCGCGGCGGAGTTCCGTATTCTGTTCGCGCGCATCCGGGACCGGCTCAGCACCCTCAACGCTCTCTATGGCAGTGGACCCCTCGGGATCGACTTTCGTGCCTGGGGAGAACGGGCGGCGGCAGTCCGGTTGATCCGCAGCGACCTCCACCACGTCCATCTCGACCGGCGCTCCAGCCGCACCGGACAGGTGCATCCGCTGGGAGGTTTTGTCGGCGAAGCCGAATATGCCGGCGAGCTGGGTGAATTTATTCCCTACCTGGCCGCCGCCCAGTGGACCGGTGTGGGCCGCCAGACCGTATGGGGCAAGGGAGAGATCCGGCTCCTGGCGACCGCTTGATTAGTGCTAACTAAGTGGGGCTGGCTTCAGCCTCCGCGCCGGTTTGAACCGGCGCTCGGTTTGCCGGCGTGCAGTTTTGTAACACGGTAGCCCTAGTCCACTGAGACGACCGTCAGCTTCTCGCCCGTCAAGACGCCGCCGACTTTGACGCGAATCGGCTTGCCGGCGCTGGCCGCTTCGCTCCATTTCTTTTTCTCCTTGAGAGCGGCTTGCGCCCGCATGTTGCCCACCGAGTCAAACCGGACCGTTTTGCCGTCCTGCATCTTCAAGGCAAACTCGCTGGTATTGGCCGAAACGGTGCAGCCGCCCGCGGAGGCATCGTCTTTTTTCTTCTTGTCGCCGGAATCGGCGGCCGGAGACGCGGCCGCGCCGGAACCTGCGCAGGAAGCATCGAGCAGCGTTCCGCGATAGCTCTGGGTCTGGACCTCCGTCGCGGATGTCGGGGAACCCCCGGCCGGCTTGGCGTCCTGGGCAAAGCCGACTCCTGCCAGAAGAGGAATCGCGACGAGGCATAACGATGTTCTCATACAGCTCCTTTTTGTCACAGTCACGTTGGTAGTTGCGGTGGTTCTCATGTGCAATTTGAATTATTGGCGGGGTGCATAGTAACCCGAGCGCGTGCGCACGGTTACGTCGGGCTGATGAACGTCGACGCGCACCTTGCGAAAGCTGCCGTCGGCGGCCTCGTTAGTGGAGGTGTAGCCGACGATGTATTGATTGCGCACCTCATGGGCGATTTCGGGAGTGATCCTCAGAATATCCGCCACATCGTTGGGAAACCAGGAACGGCCTCCGGTGTTCTGGGTCAAGACGGTGATTTCTTTCTTGGCGCGCTCGGCGCTCTCCGGCTTTTCGGTGCCCAGCAGGCCGATGCCGTAAATGATGACGTCGCTCTGATGAGCGGCCTGTACCAGGTGCGACAAGGTTTCGATGCTGCTATTGTCCTCGCCGTCGGTTACTACGAGCAGAACCTTTTTATCCTTCTTGCCGGAGTGCCGGAGATGCTCCATGCTCAGCAGCAGGGCGTCCCGCATGGCGGTCTCACCTTTGGCGTCGGCTCCCTGCAGTCCTTTTTCAAGCTGCTGGATATTGCTGGTGAAGTCCGTACTGAGAAAAGCCGCCGTGTCGAAATGGATCAGGAACACTTCGTCCCGGGGGTTGGAAGCTTTTACCATGGCCAGCGCAGCGGAGTTGACGCGGTCGCGCTTGTTCGCCATGGAAGCACTGTTGTCGATGATGAGGCCCAGGGAAACGGGTACGTCCTCCTGGCGGAAAATCTTGATGTTCTGCTTGACGCCGTCCTCGTAAACCGTGACGTCACTTTGGCGAACGCCGGAAACGATCTTCCCTTCCGGATCGAGGATGGAGACGTTCAGAACAACCAGCCGGCTATCGGAACGAAAGACGGTTTGGGGGGGGAGTTCGGGGCCGCTACTAGCCTGAGCCCAGGCTATTGTAATGAAAAAACTGCACCATACTGCCGCGCGACCCACCATACAAAGTGAAGGACAGCACGTTATGTACCTCCGTGCTGAATCGTACAGATACGTGAAAAATCGGAGAGGAGATACCGGCGGCTCCCGTCGGCATCTCCTTGCGCGATGGAGAATTCCGCGCTTTTTTGAGCGGCCCAGCCGCTAGACCGCCTTGCGTCCAAACAGGAAGGCGACCAACCAGACCACCAGGAATACGAAGAACAGAATCTTTGCCATGCCGGCGGCAGCGCCTGCGATTCCTCCGAAACCAAGCAGGGCGGCAATCAGCGCGATCACCAGAAAAACGACCGACCAGTGCAACATCTCTCTCCTCCTTTGGGCCACGCACGCAGCCCACCAAGATAAGGAGCATTTTGCGCGCCGAAGTAGACAATCGCACCGCGGGAAACTGGAGATCGGCAGGCGATTTCCAGGCGGGCAGGAATACGTGGCGCCGGAGGAAGAATGGCAGCAGCGCCAAACTTGAGAGCACCTGGAGGAGCGCGGGCATACGCGGGTTGGCCGCCGCTTTCACCATAAGATAGTGCTGGACGAGCAGGTTGCCGCCGACGCTTTCCACATTGACCATGCCCAACATCTCGCCTTCGCGGAAGGTCCCGGCCGCTCGGTGGCCTCGGGAGCAGGCCTGGTACTCGCGGTCAGACAGGGTCGACAGCCACGCTGCAAGATCGAGGCATTCCACGGAACGATTTACTGTGGTCTCGGATACGCTCTTCATCGCGGTTCCTCCCATCAGGCCCGGCATGATGAGTCTTTACGCAGCGTGACTTGCCGGTTGCCGGCGTGTCTTTCAAGTTCCTGCTGCTTTTTGTCAATAGTCGCCGGCGCGCCGGCCCCCCGCCCGATGACAAAAAGAGCAAAACATAGCAAGAAGATATAAGACTTCCGGCTGGCGTTCCTCTACCCTTAAAGAGGGCTTTGTGCCTCTCGGTGCGAAAGTTGAGGTGGCTCACAATGGACCCGACACAAGCGACATTCCGGCGAATCGTGACCGGTCACGATAAGGACGGCGTGGCTGTCATCATTTCTGTCGCGCCGCCTGCTCGCGTGCAACAGGTGGGCGGACCTGGCGGCCCAACCTTCTTTGAGGTGTGGAGCACTCGCGAGACCCCGGCCTTGATTGATCGGCAATCTGGCGAACCTTCGGAGCCTGGCTTGGTGCTGGCGCCTCCCCAGGGAGGCACCCGCATTCGCGTGATTGATTTCCCTCCGGAAGGCGAGGCGATTCGCCGGCTGACGGAGGCCGAGGCGGCCGAGAAATTCGGCGAGATGGGTGGCGCGGACGCGGCGCGGTCCAAGGCGGGTGCTCCTCATCCCCTGATGCATCGCACGCAGACCATCGATTACGGAATCGTGCTGGAAGGCGAGCTGACGTTGGTTGTGGATCGTGGGGAGACCACGATTCGAGCCGGCGATATCGTCGTCCAGCGCGGCACGAATCACGCCTGGGCGAATCGCTCCGGCAAGAACTGCCGCGTCGCCTTTGTCCTGATCGACGGTCAGTTCGTCGATGGGTTGTGAGTAGCCTCAAACCATAGGAGCCTTACATGCGCCTGCCCCCGCTGCCTCCCGAAACCCTGAGTCCCGAACTTCGCGAAGTTCATGACGGAATCGCCAATCTCGTCGCGCGAACGCAGGAACGGATCGTGATTCTCGATGCGCAGGGCGCATTGATCGGTCCCTTTCCGGCCATGCTGCACTTCCCCCAGTTTGGCGTTCCGGCCTTGATATTCCAACGGGCACTGGCCTCCGAGGCACGCCTTCCAAAGACGGTGCGCGAGGTGGCGATCCTGACCGTAGGCGCAGCCTTCGGTGCCCGCTACGAACTCTACGCTCACGAGATCACGGCGGCGGAAGTCGGCCTGTCACCCTCCCAGGTCGCGACGCTTGCGGCCGGCGGCCGGCCCACTGACTTGAGCGACGAGGAGGCAATCGCCCACGACGTCGCCCGGGCTCTGGTATCCGGACACATCCTGCCGGCCTCAACCTACGAACGCGCGACGCGGGCGCTCGGCCGCGACGGAGTCGGCGAACTGGTGTTTCTCATCGGCGGATACTGTCTCGTTTCGATGATTTTAAATTGCTTCGACGTGCCGGTACCTGGGGCCGATTCCTGACCGTAGCGCCCTTCCATCTGGCAGGGGCCGTGCAACACGCGGCAGCCGCGTCCCCGCTTTTTTTACAGCCCCGGCAGCGCCGAGGGCTTTTCAACAAGCGATTAAGGACAAACGGCGCGGCGATACTCACCTGGCGTCACGCCGAGTTCCCGACGAAACACGGTAGTCAAATGCACCTGGCTGGAGAAGCCGCACTCCGTAGCGATATCCACCAGGCGGCTCTTGCCGCGTTGCAGCATGTGTTGAGCGCGGCCGACACGGCGGCTCACCACATATGCGTGTGGACTCACGCCCGCCGTTTCTTTGAATCGCCGTGCGAAATGATAAACGCTCATCGCTGCGACCTTCGCCAGGCGAGACAGGTTGAGATCCTGATCAATGTGGGCTTCAATGAAATCGACTACATGCGCGATGCCCCGGGCGGGAAGTGTGCCGGACGGCGTTCGCGGGCGCTTTCCAGCGTGGCTCGAGAAATTCCACACCAGGATCTCAGACAGAAACAACGCCCAACTGTCCAGAATGAGATTTGTAGGCTCCATTGCGAGCAAGTCCTGGACCCGGCGCATTGCGTTGCAAAGACAGTCGTCTCTGGTCCCCATGGGGATCCATAGCTGCTCATGAGTGAGTCGCCGGTCGAAAAGGCTCTCGCAGACATCGCCGAGGAGGTTGAAGGGCATGTAAACATTCATAAAGCTGACCGTTCCCTCGAAATGCCAATTGGAACTCTCAAACGGCAGCATTCCCACCGATCCTGCTTCGTTAGGTGTGCGCTCCTGGTTGCGCCAGACGCGTCCGCCTCCCCGGTGCAAAACAATGGTGACGTAGTTGGGATCGCCCCGGCGTTGGACCTCGCGGATGTCCGTATGCCAACACGCGGCTTTTAGCGAAGACCTCGAGCCAATGCCGATACTTCGGGTCGGGCTCAAACGAAGGATTTCCACATTTTCCCGAAAATGATTCGGAGTGGCTTCCGTTGCCGCCGGGCGGCAGATGACAAGGCCCCGCTCGGTCGAGGGTTGCCCGTCGTCAAGCCTCGCTGGACTACTGTTTCTCATGGCGCGCGACCACAGTCGATAGCAGGATACCTCACGTTCGTCGAACTCATCAAAAAGCAGGAGCTCTAGGGAAAGTGTCGCGAAAGAGGATGTAGAGCGGATTGAATGACCATCCGCGATTGGATCCGTCAGGCGGTTAGGTTACGCGACGGAGGCCCCCGCGGGCGTTTTTCCCCGCGTTCCCACACCGCATCGAAACAAATGGGACACTCGGTGCTATCGATACACCCGGCACCTCACAAGAGGCGTCGAGGGCGGGCCTACTTTGGGCACACCGCGAAAATTGGAATCCGGGGAAACCCGCTTCGGGATCGCAACCGCTTAATGCCGAGAAACTTTCTGGCGCGCCCGGAGAGACTCGAACTCCCGACCTACTGGTTCGAAGCCGGTGAGGCGCGGGGAATCAGCAGTTTGCACGGTTGAGCGCGGTTGCGCAGAGTGTTGCGTTTGCAGTGGCTTACGTGGGTCTCTACGCGAGCGCGGTTGACGGTGGCAAACGCCGCGTGGGCATACTATTGGGCATACCGGATCCCTGGTCGACCGGGGTGCTACGATTAAAGAGAAGGGCGGCAACGACATGACGATCCCCGCCAGATATGAGAATGGCATCTTCCGGCCCCTGGAAGAAGTTGCCATCAAGGAAGGCACGGTAGTCGAGGTGCTCTTGCCCGCCGGGAGCGAGTCGCCCCGCGGTCGCCGGTCCATCAAGGACCTGCCCTTCTTCGGACTCTGGGCGGATCGCGACGACATCACGGACGGCGTCAGCTACGTGAACGACCTGCGCGACAATCCACGCGGATAGATGGCTCGCTACCTGATCGACACCGATGTGATGATCGACGTGTCTCGCGGTAGCGCCGCGGGGGCCACGTTCGTCGATTCGCTCGAAAACATCACGATTTCGATCATCACCGCGCACGAACTGATCGTCGGTGCAAGGAACCAGCGCGACGCGGCGGCCATCGACGGCCTCATCCGGACGTTCCCGGTCCACGCCGATCTGCGGGCAGAAATTACCGGGCTCGCGTACGATTTGCTCAAGAAACACGCCAAATCGGACGGGTTGCGGACTTTTGATGCCCTGATCGCCGCGACGGCTATCGTCGAGGGGTTCACGCTCGTTTCGAGGAATCGGAAGCACTTCCAAATGATTGGCGACCTCGCCTTCCAACCGCCGGAATACTGACCCTACCCGCTTTTCCGAGATGGTGTCCGTGAGGGACAGCGGCGGTTCCGCGCCTAGATTACTCACCGACCTGCTTTTCTGTTCGTCCAGACGCATGGCCAAAGAAGCCAACGACCTTACTAGGCGATTATCGAAAACGGCCCCACTTTGCGCCTCGGCGACGGTGGCGCTATATTGGCCGTGACCATGACTGAGGATGGACCTGGCGCCGAACCGGAGTATTCGTCTAGATCGGAATTGAATCGCCGCTTGCTTGCGGTGGCTTTCGCGGCCTTCTTGTTTGGCGTCTTCGCGCATGTTGCGTCCTATTCTGCGTTTGTCGTTCTCGCGAGTCGGACCGCCCAGAACTTAATCACTTGGGTTCTTGTCGGAATGCTGCTATGGACGGTCCTCGGGGATCGCGGATGGGCGGTGCCGGATATTCCACGGCCGTGGTCAGCAGCCGCATGGATCGCTTGGTGGTACGCCATTCTCTTAATTCTGTTTTCGCCCGGCTCTGGCCTGGGTCACTTCTGGCCAGGAGTGGCGCGGAGGTTGGGATTGTACGGTGACTCGGTGCTGGAGCACGCCCGAACTACGTCAGCGGCCCAGTCTGCAGCCGCGTTCAATCTTTTCATGGTTCTGTGGTTCCGCGCCACCTCGCCGATGACCTATGCTGAACCTTTCAAGCCTGCGATCTGCTGGTCGCGTCAATTGCGTCTTGCACTATTCGGGATTGTGCTTCCGCTGGGAATTCTTCTTGTTTGCAGCGCGCTGCTGCAAAGGGAAAGCGATCACCCGGATCTGATCCAATGGGTGACAATCGGATCGGGCTTTTGGTTCACTCTTGGATGCCTTGTGACAGGTATTAGCGTCATTCGAGATGGGCTCCACCGAGACGTCTAGTAATGCGCGGTCATTTCGTCGATGCTAATCGACAGGCGCCTTCGATCCCGGAAGATTCTGAAATAACTTAGTGAATTTTCGAAACTTCCGGCTATCGCTCCCCCTTGATTGAAACTTCGGAGTAAACCAGTGAAAGGTTCTGAAATCTCGACCTCACCGGGCCCGAATGTGCCCCAACTATGCTTTTCCGGGCCCCGCGCACCTGCAACAATCGAGGCATGTTGCCCCTGAAACTATCCGAAGCGGGGCACGTTTCTTTATGTTCCACTATCGGGTTGTCGTGGGAAGTGCGGAATCCCGGAATTGTGCTCGTCATCGAGCCGGGAGCTAGAATGGTCACGATGTACGACCGATACCTGACCGGACCTCAAACCTGGTGGAAGTATCTCCCGGTAGTCGTGATCGTCGGTGCGGGTCTGCGATTCTGGCTAGGGCCGCGGGAGTTGCGGGGACCGCTTGATGCCGGCATTCTGGCGGTCTGGGGAATCGCCGCCATGTTCGGCGGCGATCGCTACGGCCTTACACAAAATAAGAGCCGAGGTGTTCGATTTTTAGGCAGGCTTATAGGCGTAGCCTTCGGCTTGGCACTGCTGGGAGCAGCCTATCGAGTGCTGAACGGATGGTAATCACCGTTCGGCGATCAAGGCGGGAAGACAGACCTGTGGACCTCAATTCTCCTATCAGGGAGGTCCTCCGTTCCAATCGATCCGTCGAGATGGTCGCGGGTGCCGGGCGGAGAGCCTTCTCGAACCTGCGCCTCGCCGCCCGCCGCGCCAGCGGCTCCCGGGAATGTCGATGGCTCCCACGGCCCGAGTTGTCACGGAGGGGCACGTCCGTGGCGTACCGGTTGGCGCGCTGCTACAGACCGGCGCGGGGAGGACAGCCGTGGACGACTTGCTCACTGAACATGAGGTCGCAAGGCATCTGCACATCAGCGTTGGGTCACTTCGATGCTGGCGTGTTGAACAGAAAGGACCTGTTTTCATTAAGGTCGGCCCATTAAGGTCGGTCCATTGGTCCGCTACCGTCCCGACGACATTGAAACCTGGTTAGACGCCCTGCCAAGAGGCGGCGACTCTCGAAAAGGCTCGCAACGGTGCAGCGGCGCGGCAATTGCAGGGCCTCTTAGGTCAAGCGGGATCTGATGGCGGTCTACAAGCAGGCGAAGAGCAAATACTGGTGGTACAAATTCACCTGGAACGGCGAGGCAATCCGCGAGAGTACGAGCAGACCAACAAGCGCGTCGCTGAGCAGATGGAAGCCGCTCACCGGACAGCGCTCGCGAAAGGCGAGGTCGGTATCCGTGATCGAAAGCCGGCGCCTATCTTAAAAGACTTTGCGGAGCGCGACTTCCTGCCGTTCGTCCGCTCCACATTCGCGGCGAAGGTCAAGACGCTGAAGTATTACGAGTACGGTGTCAAGAGCCTTCTAGCTTTCGAGAAAATCGCGACGGCGCGCCTGGACGCAATCACTACCGAAACGATTGCCGCATTCATCGCCGGCCGAAAAGACGCCGGTGTTCAGATCAGCAGTATCAATCGCGAACTACAGGCGCTCCGCAGAATGTTCCACCTCGCGCCGGAGTGGGGCAGGGTTGAGAAGGCGCTCCCGACCATCCGCATGATCCCGGGCGAACGCCATCGCGAGCGGGTCCTGACGGCGGAGGAAGAGGCGCTGTACTTCGTCGCAACCAAGTCCGATGCGATGCACCAACACCTCGATTCCGAGTTGCTCTCCGACGTTGCGACGATCCTGCTCGATTGCGGACTCAGACCGGAAGAGTGCTTCCGGCTCCGGTCGGAGAACACCCGAGACGGCAAGATCGAGATTCAGTACGGAAAAACCGACAACGCCCGCCGGCGGATTCCCATGACCGCGCGCGTCAAGGCGATCCTGGAAGGTCGACTCTCCGCCGGTTGGATTTTCCCCGCGCCGACGCGGAGCGGTCATATCGAGCCCTCCAGCCTGAAAAAACAGCACGCCAAAGCGATCCGGGAGGCGACGAAGATCCTCCGCAAGCAGGTCGGCCGCGACGACGTGACCTTCCAGGGATTCGAGCTGTACACTCTACGCCACACGTGCCTGACTCGCTGGGCGCCGCATATGGACCCGTGGACGCTCGCCTACCTCGCCGGCCACCGCGACATGAACATTACCAAGCGTTACGTCCATCCGCAGGAACAGACGGTCCGCGCCGCCATGGGTCGCGCCCGAGGAGTCGAGGGTGGGCATACTTTGGGGCATACCGCCCGGCCCACTCTGCCGGAGAAAGCCGCGCCACCTGCAGAAGTGATTGACTCTGAGAAACTTTCTGGCGCGCCCGGAGAGACTCGAACTCCCGACCTACTGGTTCGAAGCCAGCCGCTCTATCCACCTGAGCTACGGGCGCGCGTATCCACAATCTTATCAGGGCTCGGCGATTACCGGATTCACCAACTCGCCGATTCCTTCGACCTTG
>CAZMRK010000543.1:0-29586 GCA_964568355.1 uncultured Solibacteraceae bacterium
TGCGGATCATAACGGTTTACTTCAAGCAGCCCGAGAATCACGTAGCTGTGCACCCAGAGGTCCCACGTACGCTTTCCGGCGACGTTCGCAGACGTCATGCGCGACTCGGCGGTGGGGGCGTAAGTACCGAGATATCCGTTGGGTTCCTGCCGGCTGACCAGGTAATCGGCCACCTGGCGGACGGCGGCGGCAAGCTGTTTGTCGCCGGTGCGATATGCTGCGCGCGCAGCCGTGTAGAGCCACTTGCCGGCGTGCTCGCCGTTCCAGTCCCCGGCGAAGTTCCGGGAGGCTGCTTGCGCGCTGAAGATCGCGATAGGCTCGCTCTTTGGCGACTGGATGAAGTGCTTCACCCGGCCCTGGCAACTCGCTTGCACCGCGGCTCCGAGAATGCCGCCGCCGAGAGTCACTTGGTTCGGCGAGACGAGCTCGATCACCGGCGGGACCATTGCTTCCGGAGCCGCCCCGAAGGCGACTGCGGAAAGCAGAACACTGATCGCAAGGGCTTTCATAGCGTGGCCAGCCCGATCAGCGCGAGACCGGAGGCATAGCCGGCGAACATCGCGGCAATCAACGGCGTGGTGCCGCGCGGGGCTCGAGCGAACTCCTTCCACACGAAGACGCCCCAAATGGCGGCAACCAGGGTGGCGCCTTGGCCGAGCGCGTAGGATATGGCCGGGCCGGCGACGCCAGAGGCGACCACATTGAAGCTGAGCGCCAGCATCCAGATGATGCCGCCCAGGAATCCCAGCGAGTGCAGCCGCGTGCTGCCTTTGAAGTAATCCGAGTAGGTTACACGGCCGGCGCGCATGAAGATGGTGTTCACCACCAGGTTGCTTGCCAGCAGCCCGGCGCCGAACAGCAGGAGCGCGGTATAGGGCGTCAACAGCCCGCTGCGAATCGGCGAGGCGTTAAAGCCCGGCGAAATCGAGTGCGCGAGTTGGGGGTAGAAGAAACCCATCAGGCAGCCCGCGACCACGGCGAAGACCACACCCCGGGTCCATCCGGAACTCGCCGAGCGGGGGAGCTTGCTATAGGCCACCGCCGAGACGATCATGGCTGCGACCACCAGCGCGACACCCAGGAACAGCAGGCTGGCATTGCCCTTCGGCGCCTGAAGGTAGGTAGCCACGGTACCGACCACCAGCGCCAGCCCCACCCCGACCGGAAAGGCTACCGACATCCCCGCAGCGTCGATGGCAACCACCAGCAGAATATTGGAAATGTTGAACAGCACGCCGCTCAGAAAAGCACGCATCATCGGCGCGGCATCCGCCTGGCCGAGATTTTCGAACGCCCCCATGCCGGCGGTTCCCATGCTGCCGAGGGTCAGCATCAGGATCACACCCAGCACAAAGACGCCGATCGAGTAGTCCCAATAATAGAGAGGAAACTGCCACTGGTCTTTTCCGGCCAGTTTCTGGGTGTTGGCCCAAGAGCCCCAGCCCAGCATGGTGATGATACAGAAGGCGATCGCCACTCCGAGGTGATCGACGACAAACATGTAGCCTCCTTGATCCAGTTACCGGTCAGTGATCAGCCGACACGTCGCACGACATCATCTCCTCCGTCTCCGAGCGCGTGGGGACGGAGGTCTGCGCGCCGCGGCGGGTTACCGACAGGGCCGCGGCGGCATTGGCGAAGCGCAGGGCATCGGCCACCGTTCGGTCCTCCGAAAGGGCCACCGCAAGGGCCCCGTTGAAGACATCACCGGCCGCGGTTGTATCTTTGGGAACCACGCGAAAAGGCTCCGCATGCAACCGAAGCCGGCCATTGGAATAATAACTACCGAGCTCACCGAGTTTCAGGATGACAGCGCGCGGACCGATGGCGGCCAGGCGATCGGCTGCGGTCGCCGCCTCGGAAAGTTCGCGCACGGACCGGTCGGGCTCCCCGAGCAGCATCAGTGCTTCGGTCTGGTTGGGGGTGAGAAAGTTGATTGTCTGCAGAAGACGGCTGGAGAGCGGACGGGCCGGCGCCGGGTCGAGAATCGTCGTAGCACCTCGTGTTCGCGCGTGCGCGAATGCGGCTTCCACGGTTTCCAGCGGAATCTCCAACTGAGCCAGGAGGAAATCGCGCTCCGTGAGGTCGGCCAGACTTGCCAGGGCGGTCTCGGGATCCAGCGTCGCGTTGGCGCCCGGCGAGATGACAATCGAGTTCTCTCCGTTCGGCAGCACGTAGATGCAGGCGCAACCGGTGGGGCGGGAAGCGACGCCGACGCGGCTGACATCCACGCCGGCGGCCCGCAGGCTTTCGACCAGTTGCGGTCCGAACGGGTCGTTGCCGACGTGCGCGACCATGCAAGTACGTCCACCCAACCGGCCTGCGGCGCAAGCCTGATTGGCACCCTTCCCGCCGGGAAACAGGGCGAGGTCGCTGCCGCTTATCGTCTCACCCTGGCGGGGCATCCGGCCCAGCGCGAACGCTAGATCCATGTTCGCGCTTCCCAGCACAAAAATCCGCCGTTGATTCAAGATGGCACCCTCAGCCGCTGTTAGCGGAATGTAATCAGGTCGTTGAGCGCGATCTTTGCGCCCTTCGAGTCGGCATACGGCTCACCGCGCACTACCAGGCGAACGGTATGCTTGCCGTTTTTCAACCCGAAGGCGTGCCACACGGCTTCTCCGGTCTTGGGGCGGTCTTCGTCGGGATATACGTCGATCGTGCGGTCCAGTTTTCCGTCGAGGTACACATCGGCCTTGCCGCCGTCCGGCAGATAAGGCCCACTGAGGACCGCGCCGGTCCCTTCGAATGTGATCGTCGCCTCGGCGTTCTTTTCGCTGGCGGTCCGGATCGGACTGGCGTTCCGGCCCTGCTGGGCTCCGGCGGTCCAGTTCCCCTGGAATGCCCATCGCGGATCGTTCACGGCGATGCGCTCGACCGGGGAACCGTAATCATCCCAAACAGCCAGCTTGGCCGGCTTGGGGGCTTGCGTCTTGATGATGACCTTGTCGCCGTCCACGCGGCCCCCGGTGCGCGCGATCATAGCCAGGGCGCGCTTCTCGTTGCTCGCCACGATGGTGCGGAAGGAATAGTCGGTGTATTCGAACTTCTGGTCTGCAATGGCTGGGATACCCGATTTCCACTCGTCGGGGATGCGCTTGTAACCCATCATCACGCCGACGATTCCGGCAGCGCTGGACGGGTTGCAGTCGGAATCCTGGCCGCATCGTGTGCTGATGTTGATGGTTTTTCCGATGTCGCCGGCGCCATAGATCAAGCCGAGGGCGATGTAAGCGCCGTTGATCTTGGCGTCGATGTTAAACGGACGGAGGGCGCCTTCCGGACAGGGCTCTCGCTTGTTCCACTTTTCTTCGATGTTCTTCCAGACCGTGATCCAGTCGTTCGGGCTCTGCTTGGACCAGGCGAGCACGTCGCGGATCATCAATGCGTAGGGGCTCCTGGCCGGCAGACAGGCGATCCCGGCTTCAATAATCTTGCGCGGGTCCGTTTCGAAAAAGGCCTCCGCGTACATGCAGGAAACGAACATGCCGCCATAGATGCCGTCCCCGTAGTTCATGACGCGGCCGGCGCGCAGGGCGATCTCATTGGAAGCCTGCGGAAGCCCGGGCGTCATCATGCCGATGAAATCGGCTTCAATCTGAAAATCGATATCGTTGGCGTGTACGTTGTATTTCGGCGTGCCGGACAACGTTGCCGGTACCCCCCGCCTCAAGGCCCGCCGGGCGGCGAGGTTGGCGTGCCACAGGCGATACTTTGCATTTTTGAAGGCAGCGCCGAAGTCCTCCGATGTGGCGTCCAGGCCCTTATCGTCCAGTACCTGGGCGAACGTCATATCGACATAAAGGTCGTCCTGCTCGAGCGCGTTGCTGACCCGTTCCGGCCGCCAGCCGGGAATCTTGTCTTCGGGGATGATGGCATTCCGGTAGCGAAACTCGGTGGGAGCGCCGTAGCTCACTCCGATCATCTGTCCCGCCCAGCCGCCTTCGATCTTGTCGCGGAGATCGGCGAGCGGGATCTCCCTGGTTCCGGGCGTCGCCGACAGCGCGACGAGCGCGGTACATGCGAACAACATGATGCTGCGCACGATGGTAGCCTTTCTGCTGAACCAGCCTATTGAACCGATTCAAACCAGTCTCACGTTATCATTCTCCACAATGGATGTCAAAGAGTATTGCAGCGGCCATCGAAGGCGCTTACACTGGTCTCGGCGCGAGGTGACAACGATCGCATGACAACAATCAAGCAGGTCGCGCGGCACGCGGGGGTTTCGGTCGGCACGGTGTCGAATGTATTGTCCGGCAGTGTGTCGGTCAGCCCGGAGTTGCGCAGGCGGGTGACCGAAGCCATTCGGGAGCTCGACTATCATCCCAACTATGTTGCCCGCAGTCTCCGGGTCAAGGATACGAAAACGCTGGGGATGGTGATCTCGGACATTACGAATCCGTTCTTTCCCCAAGTAGTGCGCGGGGCCGAGGATGCTGCCTTTGCGCACGACTACCTGTTGAACACCTTCAACACGGACGACCGCCTGGAACGCGAGCGGCAGGTGCTGGCGCTGCTGCGGTACCGGAGGGTGGACGGCCTGCTGCTGGTGGTGGCTCCCAACAACGGAGATATCGATCACATCCGCCGTACGCTGGATGCCGGTATCCCCATCGTCTGCCTGGATCGTATTCCCGCGGGCATCGCTCTCGATTCGGTCTCCGTGGATAACGTGAAGGGCGCGCAGATGTGCGTGCAGCACCTGATCATGAGGGGCCACACGCGGATCGCGATTGTAACCGGGTCGCTCGCGTTGCAGACGGCTCAGGACCGTCTGAAGGGCTACGAGCTGGCGCTGGAGGAAGCCGGAATCCAGCGGGATGCCGAGCTGGTCTACGAAGGCGACTTCCGCGAAGAGACGGGATACCGGATCGGAAAAGGCCTCCTGTTGCGGCACCGCCGGCCCTCGGCCGTCTTTGTGTCGAACGGGATGATGACCATCGGATTTTTGCAGGCGCTCGAAGAGGTCGGCCTGAGCTGCCCCGACGATGTGGCGCTGGCCACGTTCGATGATCTGCCGGTGGCGGCCGTGTTTCGCCCGCACCTTACCTCGGTTGCCCAGCCGGGGTACCAGATCGGCTACCGCGGGGCGGATCTGCTCATTGAGCGGCTGCAGCAGAAGATCTCCGGGCGTAAGAAAATCAATATTTTGCTCGAACCTGAGCTGCGCATCCGGGAATCGACCGGACAGCCGCTCAAGGCGCGGCCGATCCGGGCCCAGGCCGGCCGGTCGCGGCGGTAATTCAGGCGCGTCTCCCACAGTTTTTTTTGTCTCCATGCCAGTACCGGCTTGACACGGACAGCGACATGGCTTATACGTTGAGTTGTTCGTGAATCGATTCAGCAGCCGGATAGCCCCGGGTCCTTCAGGGGTGCCACGCTATCCATGCTCCAAGGAGAGATGAGGTTATGCGCACAGCAGCTAAGATCATCGTACTCGTTGCGGTGTCGACGATCTGTTTAATGGCGCAGGTCACGATCCAGGGCAAAATCGTGGGATTGGTGAGCGATCCCCAGAATGCCGTTATTCCTGGTGCCGAGGTCCTGCTACGGAATGTCGATACAGGAATTGAGGCGAGGACGGAGACGGGCACGGCGGGCGAGTATGTTTTCCCCAACCTGATCGCCGGCCGGTACCAGGTGACGGTGACCACGCCAGGCTTCAAACAAACCCAATCGCCGGTTTCCCAGTTGGAAAATGGCATCACCCTGCGAATCAATCTGATGCTCGAAGTTGGTGAGATCACCCAGCAGGTCACGATAGATGCCACGGTGCCGCTCGTACACACCGACGATGCGGATGTAAATACAGTGCTACAGAGCAAAGTTGTGGCCGACCTGCCCATTGTGGGCCGCAATTTCCTCAACTATGCCTCGGTGATGCCGCAGTTTAACAGCGGCACGGGGAGCACGACCCGGTCGAGCTGGGGACTCGCCAGCGCCACCATGCCCGGAGGAAAGACCTTCAATCTCGGCGGGACCGAGTACGGCGTCGGCTACTACGTAGATGGCGTAAATAATTCCGACAACTGGGTGGAAGGGCCGACGACCAACGTCAACATGGACGCTGTTCAGGAAGTGAAAGCGGACGTCGTGAACTACTCGGCGGAGTACGGCCGGGACGTTGGCCAGTTGAGTATCACCACCAAGTCCGGCACGAACCAGTTGCACGGGACGGCGTACGACTACCGGCAGGTGAACGGGCTCAACGCGCGCGATCCGTACGACAAGTTCCTGGATCCGAACCGCGGCCGCGATGGCTGGCACCAGGATCAATACGGCTTTACCGCCGGTGGCCCGGTGTGGATCCCCAAGGTTTTCAACGGCAGGAATAAGGCGTTTTTCTTTACCAGTTGGGAGCGCCTGCGGCGGCGTGGCCAGAGCAGCTTTCTGGCCTACACGCCTACGGAGGCCGAGCGGCAGGGCGATTTCAGCGAGTGGCTGCAACGCTATCCCGGCAATGCGTCCATGATCCTGTACGATCCCTATTCGTTCAACGTGGAGACGCAGGAGCGCACGCCCTATCCGAACAACCACATTTCCAATGTGAATTCGAAGGCTGCCGACTATCTGTCGCATTTCCCGCTGCCGAACTACACGTCCACGGTCTCGTCGGAAATTGCGAACTATCGCGGCAGGGGCGCCACGGGAGTCAACAACGACAACTTTTCCGCCCGCCTGGACTACTGGATCACGGAACGCGACCGCATCTATTTCAAATACACGCGCGACACCGGGTCAAAGCTGAACCAGGCCGGTCTCATCCCGGACATGACGCTCGGAAACGGACCGGTGCACAAGACCCAGGATTTCAGTTGGCACTGGACGCGGACGTTTACGCCGACCATGACCAACGAAGCGATCGTCGGCTATATGAAGGGCCGGAATCTCTCCGAGAGTCCCGACGTCATCAACAGGCTGATGAGCGTTTCTTGGTATACGGACCTGCTCAAGAACATCAGCGTGCCGAGCGGCGGGCTGACGGAGTTCGACAAAAACCAATTGCAGGTCAAGAACGATTCCCTTTATGCCCTGTCGCTCGGCGATCCGTTCGGCTACCTGAGCACCGGGCCGGACGAGTATTGGTACCAAGTGGTCCCGCAGTTGCAGATCGCCGATCATGTGACCAAGATTTTCGGACGGCACACTCTGAAAGCGGGCTTCACCTACTTCCGGCGCGACGAGCGCGATAACGACATCATTCGCTCGGTCGGCTTCTATGGCGGCTACACGGGACGCGGCCCGAACGCGAATGATGGATCGGGCTGGAATTATCTGGCCGAGTTCATGACCGGCGCGGTGACCGACATGACCCAGCGCACCTATCTGAACGGCAATCAGGACGCGAGCCTCTACTTCCGGATGCCGGAATACGGAGCTTACTTCAACGACACGATTCAGGTCACGCCAAAACTGACGATGAACCTCGGCCTGCGCTATGATCTGGCGCCCCAGGGGTACAGTGTGAACGACTACTGGGGAGTGCTGGACCAGAGCTACCCGGGATGGCGCCTGGCGATGCCCGGCCTCACTCCAGGCGTCAGCAACCCGCCGTTTGGGGCGGACAAGAACAATTTCGCGCCGCGCATCGGATTTGCCTATCGCCTGGGTGAGAAAACGGTTCTGCGGGGCGGGTACGGAATCTTCTACGAAACCGGGCGCTACAAGTTCATCGACCAGATGTTCTTTAATGCTCCCGGCTACGGTGGATCGTATTACAGCTCAGGTGATTACGCGGGCATCGCCGGGAAGGATCCGAACGAAGTGTATTTCACCCTGGACAACAGCTTCCCGGCTGCGTTGGGAATCGACAAAGGCGACTGGCCTATCCCGCTCGGGGAGAAGGGCGGTATCCTCAGCCCGCGGCAGAACGCGACGACCATCGACAAAGAGACGGCTACCAATCCCTACATGCACCGGTTCAGCTTCGACGTTCAGCGGAACCTGGGCAAGGATATGATGATCTCGCTGGGCTATGCGGGGTCCAGGGGCAGAGCTCTCTCGATGGCGTACGACTTGAACCTGCCGCCCGAGGGCATTTACATGAACAGCAACCAGTTCCAGCTTGCCAGACCGCTGTGCGTGGAGAACTCCGAGTGGTGTGACCGCTTCGGCTCCGTGCTCGCGATCCACCACAACGCGTACAACGACTACCACGCGATGACCCTGCGATTTGAGAAGAGGCTTTCGCATGGCCTGTCGGTTATGAGCCACTGGACCTGGTCGAAGATGACGGATATCACCTTCAACAATCAGGGCTATAGCAATACGTCCTCGATTGGCGGGCAATGGCACCTGGACTGGTCCCATGCGCCATCCGACGCCAACCATCCGCACCGCATCGTGGCGGTGGTCAGCTACGAGCTGCCCTTTTTCAGGGAGGCGAAGGGGTTCCAGCGATGGCTGCTGGCCGGCTGGCAGATGAACGTCGTCCCGACTTTCGAAAGCGGGCGATCCTACACCGTCACCAATGGCGTAACGAATAACCGCGACTATATGGGGAACGTGCCCGTTCGAACAAGCGATGGGAATCTTGCCCGCGGAGACCGAACCTTCTGGCGCTATTTCGACACGGCGGCATTTGTCAATCCGCCGGATGCCAACAAAGACGGCGTGGCCGACTACCGGGGCAACTCGGGACGGAATGTCATCCAGGGGCCCGGTATCAACAACTGGGACGCTTCGCTGTTCAAGAAGTTCTACGTGGCCGAGGACAAATCCTTCGAATTTCGCTGGGAGATGTTCAACGCGTTCAACCACGCCCAATGGTCTTCGATCGGCGTGACGAACGACGTGGCCACGAATCCGTTGAGCACGTTCGGCCGGATCACGGGTGGCCGCGAAGGCCGGCGAGTGCAGTTCGGGATGAAATTCCTCTTCTGACCAGTGCTCTGACTGAGTGATTCGGTTCGTCCAATTGCTGGCGCGCACGGTTCCGCCACTGAACCGCGCGCGTCAGCGAGCGGACTTCTTTTAAGCGGATGTGAGTGTCTATGAAATCGATCGCAGTAGCCTGCTGTCTAGCTATGGCGTCGCTCGCGGCTGGGGCGACAAAAGCCACCCTGACCCGGTCGGCTCTCGAAAATAAGATCCTCGGCGGATGGATCGGCAAGGCTTGGGGCGTTTCTTACGGCGGCCCCACCGAATTTCGCTATCAGGGCAAAATCATTGAAGGACCCCTGGTGCTCGAGCCCGAGGGGCTCCGCCGGCTGGCCGGCCAGGATGACATGTACGTCAACATGGCATTGCTGAAGGCTCTTGCCGACCACGGCCTGAATGCTTCGTGCGAAAATTTTGCGAAGGAGTTTGCCTACGCCGGCTTCCTGCTCTGGCACGCAAATGGACAAGGCCGGCAGAATCTGCTGGCCGGTGTACCGCCCGACCGCAGCGGGCATCCCTACTACAGCCCGCACGCCGATGACATCGACTTCCAGATCGAGGCCGATTTCATAGGCCTGGTCTCACCCGGTCTGCCGCAGTCCGCCGAGAAGATTTGCGACCGCGTCGGACACCTGATGAACTACGGGGACGGCTACTACGGCGGTGTCTTCGTCTCGGCGCTCTACGCGGCGGCATTTCTCGGAAATGATGTGGAAAAGGTCGTCGACTCTGCCATCCGCGCGCTACCGCCAGATAGCGGCTATGCGCGGATCCTGCGCGACGTCCAGGCAGGCTACCGGAACCACCCGGAGGATTGGAAAGCCACCTGGAAGTTCCTCGAGGACAAGTGGAACCACGACAAGTGCCCCTGGGGTGCGAAGGAAAAGTTCAACATTTCCGCCAGCCTCAACGGCGCCTATATCGCGATGGGCCTGCTGTACGGTCGCGGCGATTTTCTGAAAACGATCGAAATCGCGACGCGCGCCGGGCAGGATTCTGACTGCAACCCCGCCAATGCCGGCGGTGTGCTGGGAACCATGCTCGGCTTCCAGGCGCTCCCGGAGCCGGTGCGGAAGGATATGCAGCCCTACATGGATACGAAGTTCGATTTCGCGCCCTATTCAATTCGTTCGGCGACCCAGGAATGTGTACGGCTGGCGATCGCGAACATTACCGCGAGCGGCGGCCGGCAGAAAGGCGACCGGCTCGAAATTCAGGTGCAGCCGTTCGCTCCGCCGGCCGGCCCGACCGAGATCTCGTTCCCGTCGCTCGTACCCGTCGAGCGGTTTGAGGCGGGCGATGCCCGGATCGTGCGCTACGGCGAATGGAAAAAGTCGGGTAGGGCGGAGATCACCTTCCGGTCCACCAGACCGGGCGATTCGATGGAAGTGAGCTTTCATGGCACCGCGATTTACGTGCAGGGCGATATCCGGCACGACCTCGGCATCCTCGAGTACCTGATTGATGGCAAGAGCGCGGGTACTCGTGACATGTACCTGCCCAAACAGTGGAGCCGCGCCGATCAATCGACTGCGGTCTGGGTCACGGGCCTGCCCGATGGCGCGCATAAACTCGAAGTGAAAATTACGGGCAGGAAGAACCCGGCCAGCGACGGTGTAGGTATTGGGCTGGGCCGCGTGGTCAGTTATCGGGGAGCCATCGCGCCCCTGCCGGGCAATGCCAGGCCATAGTCCGATTGATTCGCAATTGCGCGTAGCTTAACAGTTCTCATGAAAATCTTTTGACAGGCGCGAAGAATCCACCATATAATCCCGCCAATAGAAGTGATCTAGATCTCTTCTCCCAACGGGTTGCATCGGAGGATTCTTGTGTCTCTGCAAAGCCGCTATTTGCTGGTCTGGGCGTTCGCCATCCTGCTGCCGTGCCGCTTGGCGGCGCAGGCGGTCGTAACGGGAAGTCTCACGGGTGTCGTCACCGACCCGGGCGGAGCCGTCGTGCCCGGCGTGGAGATGACCTTGACGAATGACGCTACGAGCGTCAAGTTCACCACGACAACCAACGAGGTAGGCTCGTACACATTCGCCAATCTGGATCCCGGCCGCTATACCTTGACCGCGCAGATGTCCGGCTTCACGGAAGTGTCGCTGACCGGAATCACGGTACGCGTGGCGCAGTTTTCTCGGGCGGATGTGCAATTGAAGGTGGGCACGGTCAGCGAACGAATGGAGGTGGCCGCTACGGCGAGCATGGTCGAGACCGAGCGGCCCACGCTCTCTTCGGTGATCACCCAGACCCAGGTCACCGAACTGCCGTTTAACGGCCGCTACAATCTTTCCGGACTGATTGCGCTGGCGCCGGGTGTGCAGCGCGGTGGACGCTTTGCCGCGGGCGGCTTTTATACCGGAGGGCTGAACGTCATCGTGGATGGCGCGGTGAACCTGGATATGCAGAACGGAGGCCCCAGCGAGGCGACCCCTACGTTCGATTCCATCCAGGAGTTTCGCTTCGTCAGCAATACCGCCTCGGCCGAATATAGCCACGGCAGCGCGCAGATGATCGTGGTCACGCGCTCGGGCACCAACGAACTGCATGGGAGCGCCTTCTGGTTCAATCGCAACCGGAAGTTTGCCGCCAAGTACGTGCTCGACCCGCGTCCCAATCCTCCGTACAACCGTAACGAGTTCGGGGGAACGCTGGGCGGGCGCATCATTAAGGACAAGCTGTTCTACTTCTTTTCATTCGAGCAATTGAGCCTGCGGCAATGGTCCACCTACACCTTCAACATGGCAACGGTGCCGATGAAGCAGGGCAATTTCAGCGGCGTGTCCGCCATCCGCGACCCTTTGGCGGGCGGCCTGCCGTTTCCAGGCGGCCAGATTCCCTCGCAGCGGATTTCACCGATTGCCCAGACGTTCATGCAGTACATGCGCGATCCCAACCTGGCGGGTAGCGGGCCGGCGGGAACGGGAGTCAACTTCATCGGTCTCGATCCGACGGTGCAGGACTCGCCGCGCATCAACCTCAAGGGCGACTACCATCCGAGCTCGAACGACATCCTGAGCGGCGGAATCAAGATCTTCAATGACGGCCCCTACCTGCGCTCGGGCGGTGGTCCGGAACTGTACGGCAACTACACGCAGGGCTTCGTGCAGCGGCAGGAGTTCGGTTCGTACACCCGCATTCTTTCGCCGCGCACCACCAACGAACTGCGCGGCGCCGTGACCACTCCGTACGGCTATCACTTCACCAACGACCACAATGATTTCGATCCGGCCACCATTTTTCCGGCGATCAACGGGCAGTGTTGCGCCGAACTCCTCAGCCCCGACAAGACTACCGTAGGCCGCTTCGGCGGGGGACTGCCGGGCATCACGATGACCGGCTACCAGGGCATTTTCACCAACGGCGCCCACGCCAAGGACAACCGCCTGGATATCAATATCTCCGACAACCTGGTGCACATCCGCGGAGCCCATCAGATCAAGATCGGTGGCTACTACTATCGCTATCAAGGTTATTGGGGCGGGCTTTATCCGAACGGCCTGGGTCTGTTCAACTTCACGGGCCGGTACACCGGCGATGCGTTCGCGGATTTCCTGCTGGGCTTTGCCAACGATAGCACGCGCGGGCCGGCCTACCAGTACGGCAACTTCAACGAGAAGCGCGTCGGCGCCTTTTTCCAGGACGACTGGCAGATCCATAAAAACCTCACCTTGAACCTCGGTGTACGCTGGGACGTAGAGACGCCGTTCACCGAGAAGAACAACCGGCAGTCGAACTATGTGCCGTCCCTCAATGCTCTGGTCACCTTCAGCGGCAACGATCAGTTTCCGCAGGGTGTGGTCACCCGGCTGGCGGAAGCTTATCCGGTGATCACCAGTGTCCAGGCGGGCCTGGGAACAACCACGCTCACCCGCAATACCAACTGGAAGAACTTTCAGCCGAGAGTGGGATTCGCCTGGCGACCCTTCGGCAACAACAAGACCGTAGTGCGCGCGGGCGGCGGCATCTACTACGCCTATGAGGCTTCCAATCAACTGGGCTTGCGGCAGGTTTTGTATGCGCCGTTCGCGCTCATCGAGACGTTTCTCTCGCCCCCAGGCAATAGCCCCTACGTGACCTTCGCCGATCCGTTTCCGGGCGTTGGCAACCTGCCTTCCAGCCCCTCGATTCTGGGCATGCCGCGAAACTTTCCCAATCCCCGCAGCATGCAGTGGAATTTCACCGTGGAGCGGGAGATCGCGCCCAATACAGCGGTGCGCGCCAGCTACGTGGGCGATCAGAGCCACTATGCCGCCGACGAGTACGATCTGAACCTGCCGCGAACCTTCGGTACCGGGACGCTGCAAGCCCTGCGGCCGTTCCAGCCGTGGGGCGAGATCCGCTGGATCGATCCGCGCGGCAATGCCCACACGCACCAGTTGCAGCTCAGTGCCGGCCGCCGCACCGGAGACTTGAGCTATCAGGTGGAGTATCAGTTCACCTCGGCGATCTCCGATGGAGCTGGCGTGGCGCAGGGATGGGGCGATACCGGCGGGGTGGACTGGCCCTACGATTCCGCGCGCAATCGTGGACCGGAGGATGGCATCGTGCGCCATCAACTGGTCGCCAACTGGGTCTACAATTTGCCGTTCGGGAAAGGGCGGCGCTGGCTTCCCAGCGCGCCGGCGGCGTTGAACTACCTGGTGGGCGGCTGGCAGGTGACCGGTATCGCGACGGTGCGGAGCGGTATCCCGTACAGCATCACCTACACCAGTTCTCTGGTGGGATTTCCGACCAGCGGCCGGGCCGATGTGGTCGGTGACTGGACCGTTTCGAATCCCGGTGTCGGAGGATGGTTCAATCCAGCGGCATTTCGCGCGCCGGCGCCGTATACCCTCGGAAACGCCGGCCGCAACGCCATGTGGGGACCCGGGTTTTGGAATTTCGATATGGGATTTATGAAGAATCTGCGGTTCGCCGAACGCGTGGATGCGCAGTTCCGAAGCGAATTCTTCAACATCTTCAATCATCCGAATCCGAACAATCCGGGTGCAAACGTGTCCGTTCCCAGCACCCTTGGAAAAACCACCAGCTTCTCGGCCGCGCGCGTGATATTGTTCGGCCTGAAGCTTTCGTTTTAACGGCGCTCCGCTCTGAAACGTTTGCGAGAATGGCACCATGCGCGCAAGATGGAGCCAGTCCGCGCCGATCTATGTGCAAATTGCCACCGCGATCCGCCGCAGAATCCGGTCGGGCAAGCTGAAAACCGGCGACCGGCTGGAATCCGAGAGGCAACTGGCGGCCAATTTCGGCGCCAGCCTCATGACGGTGCGGCAGGCGCTCCAGTCGCTCGAAGAAGAAGGGTTGCTGGAGCGAAAGCACGGGTCGGGGACCTATGTCCGTACGCCGCCGATTCACTGGAACCGTTTGCTCAGCTTCACCGAGCAGATGGCTCTGCGCAAAATCAAAGCCAGCTCGGAAGTCCTGGCCTTATCCGTCGTCCCCAGCGATCACCTGCTTGCGGAGCAGTTGCGCGTGTCGCCCGGAGCCGCCCTGGTGCAGGTGGAGCGGCTGCGCAGGGGAGACGGCGAGCCGCTCGCGCTGGAGATCTGCGTGCTGCCGCTCAGCCTGTTCCCGGGGCTCGACCGGGAGCCGCTGCAGCGGCGTTCCCTGTTCGAGATTCTGGAGCAGCGATACGGGATGCAACTGGCGCACGCGGTAGAGAGCATCGAGTCGCGCCTGGCGGATAAACGCGTGGCGCGAGCTCTCGGCGTGGATCCGCGCTGCCCCATGCTGTTCCTGCGGCAGCAGTTGTTCAGCACGGATGGGCAGCCTATCGCTATCTCAACCGGCTGGTATCGGGGGGATAAAAATGTATTCAAGGTAATCCGCAGCCGGTTAGAAGCCGGCCCGCGGTCCAGAAGGCCCGCCCCACAGCCTGGATTTCTGCAACGAACTTCCACCACCGAACCGCGACCGTAGGGGAGCGGACTTCACGGTTACAGTACTACTGCTCTGACCGCAAAATTTATTCCGCTTGTGGTTCAGTGCCGGCACCGAGCCGCGCGCGTAAGCAAGCGGACCAACGAAAATTATCCGGTCGCAGCACTAGCGGGCCTTCAATACATCCGCGATAGGCTTACCCGCTTGAGATACTTCCGCGTTGTAATCCTCGCCGAGCAGGGCGGCCAGAGTCGCGGCCACTTGGCTTTGCGTGATGGCCGGGATATTGGATCGCTCTCCAAGTGCCGGTGTATCCGGTCCTAAGTAGGCGCTCCAGATATACTTTGTGTCGGGAAGCTTTTGTCCGTGGCTCCGCCAGTCCACCGGCGCCAGCCCGCGGCCGTGATCGACGCCCAGAATCAGGGTCGTCGTGCCCCGGTACTCCGGAATGGATTGCGCAGTCTCCCAGAGTTCCTGGACGGCCTGGTCGAAACGATGCGCCGATTTCAAATAAAGGTCGTACTTGCCCGCGTGGGCCCACTCGTCGGTCTCGCCCAGGGAAAGGTACAGAACCCGCGGCTTATGCTCCTTCATGTATTCCAGGGCGGTGTGAAAGACAGGGGCGTCGAATGGCTCGGACTCCCAGACTTCCGTCTCACGCTTGAGCCGATTAAGTAGCTCGATCCGCGGCGTCACCGGCGCCACCGTCAGCGGATCGTACCCGGCCACCACCAGCAGTCCGGACCGCTGCGCATTCAGGATGAACGGGAACAGGTCCCAAGCTCCAAAAGCCGCAATCTGTCCGGTATAGACTTTCTTGTGGGAGAGCCATTCGAGTACGCTGACGTTCGGGTTGAGCTTCTTCCCGTTGCTGTCGATCCGCGGGTCCGGGAATCCGCAGAGGATCTCGCTGTAGCCGGGATAAGAGAAATTCATCCCGTTGGTCACATAAGCGTCCGATCCCCGCTCGCGATTGCCGTAGATCTGTCCTTGCTTGGCGACCACGGTCCAGATAAAGGGGAACAGGGCCTCGCGCCGGGCTTCGGCGGTCTCGCGCCAGTAGGCACGCCTCAGTTCTGTGTTTGCCGCGGAAGAGGGACGGCCCAGGTCGATTAAGGCTGGGTCGGCACCGCTGAACACCTCCTGCCAGCGCAGGCCGTCGGTCATGACGAAGATCACGTGGCTGGTTTTGCGCTCGGCGCCGTCGGCGGGTGTGAACACGGCGCTTCCGAGTAGAGCCAGGCTCAAAGTGAACTGGAGACACTGCCGTCTGATCATTTGCCGCTCTCCAACAGATTCTTTCCGCCCGCGCTGGGCAGGCTGATCCCCAACAGCGAGGCGGCGGTACGCGCCACATCCGCCAGTTCGCCTCGGGGCAGTTGGCGTGCGGCAATGCCGGGGCCGAACGCCAGGAAGGTCGTGTCCAGCTCGGCCGGACCGGGCAGATAGCCATGCATGCCTCGGGTCTCGCCGGAAGAGGTGACCCAGGGGCCGGTGTGCGTGCTGCCGGAGGTAAATCCGCGGCTCAGGCTTACCGCCGCGAAGGCCAACGGGTAACTTTTGCGCTCCGCTAGCTGCGACCGCGTGAGAACTTGATCGATCCCCCAGCGCGCATCGTTCTGCAAAGTTTCAAGCGCCCCGATGACCAGTTTCTGGGCGTCGTCGTCGTTCGGATCTTTCGAAACGAAGGCGATCGATCCGCCGTTGCTGTGGGCCGCTACACGCCAGTTCTCCGGCTTGCCCTCCGGTGCCGCCAGCCCCAGGCTGGTCAGTAATGCCTGCGGCTGGAACGCCTGCGACACAGGCCAGAAGCCGTGGTCGCTCACGATCAGCCAGCTTGTGGTAGCGCCGTTGCCGGCGGTTTCGACCGCTTTGCGAATCACGCCGATGGCGCGATCGATGCCTTCCAGGGCGTGCTTTGCCTGTGGACTGCCGGGGCCGAACTGATGCTGCTCGTGATCCAGGTCGATCAGGTGGATCAGCATCAGGTCTGGCTTGGCCGTGCGCAGGATGTAGGAAGCTTGCGCGGCGCGGAAGCCGTCATCCTGGGTGGTACTCAGGGTGAGGCGCCCATTCTCCTTTTCAAACGCGGCGAAAAGTCCAGGCGTGCTGATCGCTCTTTCGAGCAGGATCAGATCCTCGTTGCGGGCAGGACGGTATTCCGGAATGTTGTAGTCGATCTCCGCTCCCACCGTGACCGGCCAGGAGACGGCGCCCACTTTCTTGCCGGCGGCGCGGGCGGCCTGCCACAAGGTGGGCACCCGGATGCTCTCGCTATAGTAAAACCAGGCGCCGCGTGTCTTGCTTTCGGGGTCGAACAGCGTATTCGCGAAGACGCCGTGCTCGGATGGCTGCCGGCCGGTCACCATCGTCGTATGGCTGGGGAACGTAACGGTCGGAAAAACGCCGATCAGTCCCTGAGCGAAGGCGCCGTGATCGCGCATCTCGATCAGGTTCGGAAGCTGAAGTCCGGCCTTCTCGGCGCTGCGCAAAGTTTCGGGCATCAGCCCGTCTACCGAGATGAGAACCAATCGCCGATTGGAAGACTGTGCCGCCAGACCAGCGGCGCATAGTGCGAAAACCAGCAGGAGCCTGTGTCTCATGTAAACCAACAGCGTACCAGAGACCTGTTTCGGCGGCGTGACGACGCTACTCGACCCCGTAATCAGCTTCCAGCGTCAATCGCTCGCCGGGCTGCAGAACCTTGCGATGGGAAGCCACCGACATCGTGACCCGGTTCTCGGACTTTGCCGTCCAGTTGAGGAAGCAGCGTCCCACCTGATCTTTGGGAAAGCGATTCACACCCGCCGGGACTCCGGAGCGCCCGGCCACGCGCCAGATCCCGTCCGGCTGGTCGCCGCCGCTGTAGTATTCCGTGCCGTTAGGCTGCTTTTCAGGCACGATCAGGGCCTTCTCCACCATTCCGCCATCCTGCTTGCGATAGGTCACCGCGGCCGATTCGAGGCTGCCCGGGTCCACATCCCAACTGGACCGCACCAGGGCTTCCAGCGGACTTTGCGAGCCATTCTCCAGCACGGTTTCGGTGCGCAGGAACGCGCCTTCCAGGCGAAGCGTGCGGCGCATCCGCAGGCCGTTTTCGCAGACACCCGCCAGCGTGATCGCGCCCGCGGATGCTTCCGGAGCAATGCTCCACGTGGCGTTCCAGGGACGCGCGACGTAGTCGGAATAGGCCGCTACCGTCAGGCCCCCCAGATCCGGATAGAAGCGGGACCCGGGCTCGGGCTCCTGCAGGAGGTCCTTGCCGCTGCGCTTATCGATCAGGTGGATCACGCGGCCGAGTTCGGGCAGCACGTGGATCTTTAGTCGATCGTTTTCCAGCGTAGCCAGCTTGTAGGGGTGCATATGGGAGGCGAACTCCTCCCGGTCCTTGGGAACCAGGACATGCTCGCTCAGGTTGGTGATGCCGAAGCGCTCCACCGAAGCGGTGAACGTATTCCAGCGGTCCTTGAGGCCGTCCAGGTCGTTGGGCCGGAAGCTGTCGCCGTCCACGATGAATTTCTTGGCGCGGGTGAGCTTGACGTAGTCCAGGCTCAACCGCGCTTTGCGCACCCGGTTGCGGATGTCGTCGGTATCGGCCGCGCTCTCGGCCTGCTGGAACAGGACCGTCGCCTTGGTCAGGAACTCGTCGTTCAAATAGGGAGCCGAGGGCCGGTCGAAGATCCAGAGGTGGTGCCCCAGCCCGTTGGGCGGCATGCGTACCTGTTCATGCATGAGGTCGAAATAGGCGCGCATCGGTTTGGCGGCCTTGCCGTAATAAGCTTCGTGGAACTCGTCGAGATCGCGCTTGGCATCCACCTTCGTATCCCACAGCAGCCGCGCCATGATGTAGTCGCGCAACTCGGCGTTCTCGCCTCCCCCCGCCCGGGAAGTGTTGCCTTCCAGAAACACTCCCACCACGCCATGATCGCGGTACATGGGAAGGTCGGCCATCAGCTCGTCAAAATCCGGGAAGGGAGCCAGGTAGTGCGCGAAATTGGTGTTGTAGTGCCAGATGTAGAGCTGATTGGTGATCTTGGACCAGGCTTCCAGGTTCTTGACGAAATAAGCGTCATACTTGCATTGGCGATAGGGATGCCCTACACAGGCGCCGATCGGACAGAGGCGCACACGCACGTTCCGGCGCGGCCGCACGTGCGCCGGCGGATCTTCCGTGTACCAGTAAGCCAGTGTATCGATGAGCTTGTCCGGGTGCTTCTTTTCGATCTGTTCGGCCAGCGCGTTTACATACCGCAGCAGCGGACCGGAATGGACGCCGCCTTCTTCTTGCTCGGCGCGCCGGCAGTTGTCGCATTCGCACCAACCGGTCCAATCGTTCTGGGAGACCGAGATGATCGTGGCTTCCGGGTGCTCCGCAATCCAGCGCTCCACCGATTCCACGCCGATTCGCAGCACGGCCGGGTTGGTGAGGCAGAGCTGGCTGCGTTCCGCGCGGCGCTTTCCGTCGATCAGCGAAAAATATTCCGGATGTTCCGCGAAATACTTGCTGGGAGGCACCAGTTGTTCAAATGAATGAACGAAGGGGTAATACTGGACCTTGCCTCCCCGCTCGGCATCCAGCTTCATGATTGTGCCGTTGGCGCGGTTGCGCGCGGCCCAATCCGGATCGGATGCCTCGGCGAAATACGGCTCGCGGTATTCGAAGGATGGCTTCTGTATTTCATCGAGCGGCTGGACGGTGATGCTGCGCATCTTCGGAATGCGGCTGACCTGAGGCGTGAACCAGCGGCAGCCGAGCTTGTCCAGAAAGCCGTAGACGCCATACATGCTGCCGCGCAAGCGCCCGCCGGCGATCACCAGGTGCCGGCCTGAGGTCTTCAGCGCGAAGCCTTCCAGCCCCAGATCGTCGAAGCGGATTCCCAGGTTCAGTTTGTCCACGGCCGGACTGCGCCCCACCAGGACCATCCGGGCTTGCGGCGTGGTGGTGATGGGCAGGCGCGCGCCCGAAATCTCTTCCAGGAACTTCTGCAACTCCTGGGCGCCGTGGCGTTCGGATGGCGACGCATCCGGCGCGAGCACGATGGAGTACGATGATTTGCCGTTCTGCACCAGCCGCAAGGGCTCTGCCGCGCTGGCGGCCAGGACACTCAGGCACAGCAGCAGGAAAGATTTTTTCATGATGGATTCTCGGATCGGAGGAGGTTCTGAAGGGCGAGGAGCCGCCGCTGCGGGCGGCTCCTTTTCAGTCGAAGGTTCACCATTGAATCTGCGCCTGCAGGTTGATGGTGCGGGAACCCACCCACCTGCCGAATGACTGCTGCGATACGAATTTCCCGAACGTAGCCGGCACAGTGATATTGTTGCCCACATCGTTCCACGTCGGGTGATTGAACGCGTTGGTGAACACGCCGTTCACACGCAGCCGCACACCTTCGCGCCAGAGCGGAAAGTACTTGTAGATCGACCCGCTGACGTCGTAGGAGCCCGGCTTGCGGAAGGGTGTCGTGCCCACGTTGCCGAAAGTGCCCGCCGCGGGAACGGCGAAGCAGTTGATGTTGAGATACGGGGCGCTCTTGCCGTCGCCGGTCCGGGGATCGCAGCCGGCTACGTAGCTGGCGCGCCCGCCGAACAGGTTGGTATTGGAGGCGTCCACGCCGGAGTACAGCACGGTGGCCGGGCGGCCATTCCGTGCATCGACGATCGCGCCAATGGACCAGCCGCCGATGAATCCGTTGACCACCGGCCTGACGCTGGAGCCGAATGGCCGCCCTTTGCCGAAGGGAATTTCGTAGACCAGGTTCGTGCGGAAATCGAGACTGTCGCCCAGTCCTTTGCCGCGCTCACAACTGCGGCAGTACGCATTCTCGATCGTCGGCCCCAGCCATACGTCGATGCCATCCTCCCCCACGTCGGTAATTTCGTTGATCCACTGGAACAGGCCCTCCACCATTAGCCCGCTGCTCAGGCGGTGATTGAAGCCGAACTGCATGGCATGGTAGCTGCTGTTCCCGCCCGGCTCGGCATAGGTAATGGTCAGGTAGCCGGGATAGATCAGGCGCGATGGATCGAACGGCGTCAGGCTGGCGCGCGGCTGGTTGATGTTGTGGCGATAGCTCAACTGGGTATTCTTGGCGCCGACATAGCTGACGTGCACGGCCCAGTCGCCATAGATTTGCCGCTCCAGCGTGAGGTTCCACTGCTGGAGATACGGAATGCCCAGGTTGGGACTGTTGCCGCCCACGCTCACCGTGGAGGGTCCTGCGCCGATCGTGGACGGGAACGGGTGATCCAGCGTCACCAGCGGAACGCCGTTGGTAATGACGTTGGTAAATGTCTCGGTCAGCGCGAAAGCGCCGCTTTGCAGCGTCGCGAAGTTGTTGTTCTTCCAGCCTGCGTTGGCGGTGAAAATACCATACGAGCCGCGCAGGACCGTGGACGGATTGTCGGTCAGACGATAGGCGAACCCAATGCGGGGCGAGATGGAGTTGGTGCCGTTCATCAGCATCGACGGGAAGCCTGCCTGCGCCGCCGTCACTCGCTTGATGCTGGTTGGAAAGGCGGGATGGACCATGCTGATCGATTTCTCATCGGGAAATACCAGCGATCCGTCCACGGGGTTGAAGTTCATGTATGCGCCGTTGATCTCACGCCGGGGGCTGATGTAATCGTACCGGATACCCAGGTTGAGTGTCAGGCGCGAACTGGCCTTGAAGTCGTCCTGGAAGAAGAAGCCCAGCTCGCTGAAGCGGCGCTGGAAGACCGGCACGGCCGAGGTGTAGCGCTGGGTGGTTTCCGGCAGGCCCAGCAGGAAATCGGCAAAAGGCTCGCCGGAGAACTTGCCCGTGAAGTTCCAGGATCCGTCGAGTGCGGCATTGGCGGCGCTGTCGTCATTGCCTTTGAAGCGATGGTCGTAACCCGCCTTGAAGCTGTGGCGCCCGTGCTGGATGGAGATGTTGTCGCGGATCTGGAGCCAGCGGAACTTGCGGGACAAATCCGTGTACGTGCTGCCGATGCGCTGGAAGCCGGTCACGGAAATGCTGGGAGACTGGCGCGCCGTCTTCCGCATCGCGGCGTCCGCGCCCAGGTCGATCCCCAGCGCGTCGATGATGTTACCCGCGGGCTGGCCGCCGTTTCCGTACTGCATTTCGTCTCCGATGAAGTAGGAAACGCGGACCTCGTTGACCACCTTCGGGGAGAAGATGTGCGTGTCGTTCCATCCGAACTGCTTCGGCGTAGCGACCTTCGAGGAAGGACCGATGCCGCCGGGAATGCTGGGAATCGTCTTGTAATCGTAGCCCGGACCTTCGGAGAAGGTCGTGGTAAGCGGTCCCTGGTCGTAGTAGAAACCCGCTGTGTTTTTATCGGAGATCTTCTGATCGATCCGCGTGAACAGGGCGCTGGAACTTCCGTCGTTGGTGCGCATGACGTCGTAGTTCAGCGAAGGAATGTCCGGATTTGCCGTCGCGACGTTAGGCACCTGGTAGTACTTGTCCACGGCCCTGACGGCGGCGGGATTCCAACGCGAACGGGGAATCAGGCTGCCGGCGAACGGGAGATTGCTAATGGGGTCGACCAGCACTTTGCCGGGCCGCCCGGTCGCGGCGAAGAAGCGGGAGAAATCGCCCTCGCGCATCGCCACCGTTGGCATATCGGCCGCGCCCGTGGATTGCGACCAGAGGGCGGTGCTCGTGGTGGGCGGGTTGCGCTCCGCCGAGGCGAACAGCCAGGTGCGATTGCGGCCGTCGTAGACCTTCGGAATATAGACCGGGCCTCCGCCGGTGAGGTTCCAGGTATGCCACGGAGTCTGTGGTCCGCGTACGGAAGTGGTAGAGGTGGCGGGCAGGGCGTTCAGTCGCGAATGCCCGAAATTGAAAGTGACCGATCCGTGAAAGTCATTGGTGCCCTGCTTGGTTACGGCGTCGATGGTGACCGGCGTCCGGAACTCGGCGGAGGCCCCCGAAACGGTCTGCTTCTCTTCGCCGATCGCCTGGTAGGGAACCGAAAGCGACGGCCAGGATACCTCCGCGGCGTTGCCATTGATAGACGTCTCCCACTGTCCGGCCCGGGCTCCGGCGGCCTTGAACGAGGCCTCCACCCAGCCGCCCTGCCGGATCAATAGCGAGAATTGCGAGGTGTTGATGCCGAACTTCGCCATCACCGGCGTACCCTGCGGGCCGTCCGTCAGCAGGAGTGCCCCTCGCGATTCGGAGACCGAGGCGTTATCCGTGATGGTGACAGGCGCCTCGCCTGTGACGGTAACCGTATCCGCCACATTGCCGAGTGCCAGCGCAACATCGATACGCAATACCTGACGGGCGGTCAACGGGACGTGCTCGTTTACATATTTCCGGAAACCTGCCGCCTCCGCGGTAATGGTATATGTGCCTGGCTGAAGGATGCGGAACTCGTAAATGCCCTCGGTGTTCGTCTGCGTGGTGCGCGCAAAATTGGTTTCTTCCTGCACCACTTTCACCTGGGCGTTGGGAACGACCGCGCCGGTACCGTCTTTGATGGTTCCGACGATATCGGCCGCCGTGGACTGGGCGCGCGCAAGACTGGCCCAACCGGCCAGCATCGCGGCGGTAAACAAGGAAAAGCACAGCCATGGATGGGCAAAACGGATGTGTCGCAATTTCTCTTCCTTTCCAAAAGAGCCTTTGGGGGATTCAGAACGGGGCCCGGCCGGCCCGCACGACCGCGCGGTCGTGAGTTGCGCTCAGCTACGAAAGCATGGATTGGGATATATCACGGAAATGTCAGAAATGGCAATACTCGGCAGCCATTAAATATCCACGATAGTTTGTGAAAATAAAAACAAAATCGGCCGGGAGTGCGCCGGCCGGTTTTCGGAGTTTTGGCTGTAAAGAAATGAGTTAGGCTGGTTATCCGCAGGATATTGCGAAATTCGACACGGGTATTTACCTGCCTTCTTTCCGCGCTTTTTCGATCAAATAAGCCATGCGGTCCAGTTCTTCCGGGCCTAATTCGTTGGCTGAGGCATCCAGCAAAGCGGCTACGGCCTGTTCGGCGGATCCATTGAAGAAGGTTTCGAGCAGATGACGGACCGCCGAGCGTGTGGCCTTTTCGCGTGGCACGGTGGGCGCAAACACGTAGCGCAATCCCTGCTCTTCATGCCGGACATGCCCTTTTTCTTCGAGCACACGCAGCATCGCGCGGACCGCCGAGTAGCTCGGACGGTCCGGCAGCGCCGCATGAACCTCCGCCACGGTCGCTCGGCCGCTGCGGTAGAGGATGTCCATGATCTGGCGCTCGCGCCGGCTGAGATCGCGGAACGGAGTCTTGCTCATCGGCTGCGCCTATGCTGGAAATCTAGCAACATGCTAGAAATTTAGCGTCTGGAGCGCGGGCTGTCAAGACATATTTCCGTCCATGGCCGCGGAATTTTCGAGAAGAGGGATACTTGACGCGTTGCGGTACGCTGAAAGGAAGGAACGCTCAGAAAGGAACGATGCATGTCACTGCGCCCGGTCAAACGAGTGATCTCTTCGAAACCTACCTTGGAGGGAGCGGGTGTCCACCTGCGCCGCGCTTTCGGTTTCGGCACTACCGCCGATTTCGATCCCTTCCTGCTGTTGGACGATTTCCGGAACGATGTGCCGGATGACTATCTGGCAGGATTTCCCTGGCACCCCCATCGCGGCATCGAGACCATCACCTACGTGCTGGCCGGCACCGTGGAGCATGGGGACAGCATGGGGAACCACGGCACCATCGGATCGGGCGATGTGCAGTGGATGACCGCCGGCAGCGGCATCATCCATCAGGAGATGCCGAAAGGCGATCCGGCTGGCCGGATGCATGGCTTCCAGTTGTGGGCCAACCTGCCCGCTGCCCTCAAGATGACCGCGCCTCGCTACCAGGACGTAAAGTCAGGTGACGTGGCCGCGGTCAAGGACGACGATGGCACCGAGGTCCGCATCATCTGCGGGACCTTCTGGGGCAGAAAAGGCCCCGTCGACGGCATCGCCGCCGATCCGATCTATCTCGATGTGACCGTTCCGGCAGGCCGCAAGAAAACGCTGCCGGTAGAGACCACGCGCCACGCTTTTGCGTACGTGTTCTCGGGAGCGGGCAAGTTTTGCAACGCGTCCGAGCCGCTGTCGGTACCGACCGAGCCGGTGGGCTGGCTCGATACCGCCCCTCCCGCGCAGGCGGAGAACCGGTCGCTGGTGCTCTTCGACCGGGGCGATGAGGTGGCCGTAAAAGCGGGTGAGGATGGAATCCGTTTCCTGCTGATCTCCGGCCAGCCGCTCGAAGAGCCCGTGGCCTGGTACGGACCAATCGTGATGAACACGCAGGACGAGCTGCGGCAGGCCTTCAGCGAACTGCGCGAGGGGACATTCCTGAAAGAGACAGGCCGGAAGTAGTGATCCGGAGGATCTATGAGCGAATCCAGGTTCGTGATTCTGGGCGGCGGAATGGTGGCTGGATACGCGGCCAGGCAGATGGTGGAATCGGGCCTGAAGCCGGGAGAGTTGGCGATTCTGTCGGCGGATAGCTCGGTTCCGTACGAGCGTCCTCCGTTGTCGAAAGGGTTCCTTGCCGGCAAGGAGACCGAAGAGGGCATCCGGATCAACCCCGTGGAGTTCTATCGCCAGCACGGCGTTGACGTGAAGTTGGGGACTGCGGTTTCCGCGGTGGACGTGAAGCGCAGGCGCCTGGTGCTCCAGTCCGGCGGCGAATTCGGCTTCGAAAAGCTGGTCGTGGCCACAGGCGCAACGCCGCGCCGCCTGGAGATCCCCGGCGCGGCTCTGAGCGGGGTGTGCTACCTGCGGTCAATCGGCGATTCCAAGGCCATTCGGGCCGCCGCGGAGGGGACCAGGCGGACCGTGGTGATCGGCGGCGGATTTATCGGCATGGAAGTAGCGGCGGTGCTGGCGCAGAAGGGCATCGAGGTCACCATGGTGCTGAGCGGGGATCGCATCTGGAAACGCCTGTTCACCGCGGAGATGTCCGCCTTTTTCGAAAACTACTACACGCAGCGTGGCGTCCGGTTTGTAAAGGGCGCAAAGGTTACGGCGTTTCGCGGGGGCACCGCAGTGACCGCGGTTGTGCTCGCCGGCGGCCAGGCTCTGGCGTGTGACCTGGTTGTGGCAGGGGTGGGTGTACGTCCGGCGACCGAACCGCTGGCGGGCAGCGGCATCGAAGTGGCCGATGGCGTGATGGTGAACGAATACCTTGAAACAAACCAGCCGGGCATCTACGCGGCGGGGGATGTCGCGAATTACCAGGACGTGCTTTTCGGCAAACGGCGGCGCGTCGAACATTGGGACAACGCCGTTTCGCAGGGGCAGCATTGCGCGCGGATACTGGCGGGAGATCGGCAGCCCTTCCGGCACGTTCCCTATTTCTTCTCCGACGTCTTCGACCTCTCCTACGAATATTGGGGCGACGGCTCGGAAGCGGACCGGGCCGTCCATCGCGGCGACGTGACGACCAGCAGTTTCAGCACCTGGTGGCTCCGGCAGGATCGGCTGGTGGCGGCCTTCACGCTGAATCGTCCGGACGAGGAGAGGGAAGCGGCTCCGCGCTGGATCGAAAACCGGCAGGCCGTCTCCGCGACGAAACTCACAGATCCCACGGCCCCGGTCTTGGCGGCGGCGCTCTCCTGACTGCAAAATCCATTTCGTGACGGCGGCCCCCTTTTCTGATGTCGCCGGCGGCAGTACACTTGCGGCAGGAGGAGTGTCATGGACAAGCCGCGTCATCCTCAAGTGATTCGCACCTGGGTTACTCCCCGAAACCGGCGGCCGGAGCCGAATTATCCGGGCCGACGTGTCGAAGACCCCTACCGGGGCGTCGCGTATGACGCCCGGCAACGCGCCGGCAACGCGCCGCGCAAGGAAAAACATTTGTAAGGGAGCGCCCCATGATCTCCGCATCGCAACTTCGAACCGGCGGGGCGATTCGATACGAGAATCAGCCCTACAAAGTACTGGCCGTGGATTACCATCCGGGCCAGGGAAAGATGGGCGGCGTGAATCATGTGCGGATGCGCAACCTGAAGACCGGCACGATCTGGGAGCACAGCTTCCGGGCTGAGTTGAAGCTGGAAGAGCTTCCGGTGGAACGGCAGGCCTTGGAGTTTCTTTACGAAGACGGCAGACAATGCTGCTTCATGAACCCGGAGACGTATGAACAGGTGGAGGTGCCCTCGGCGGTGATCGGCGAACAGGCAAAGTTCCTGGAGGCGGGCATTCGCCTGCCGGTGGAATTTGTCGAAGGACGGCCGGTCAGCGTGGTGCTGCCGGATGTGCTGGAAGTGATCGTCGCGGAGACGGCGCCCGCTTCTCACGGGCAGCAGGACAGCACCTGGAAGCCGGCACGGCTGGCTAACGGCGTCGAAATTATGGTGCCGCCGTTCATCAAAAACCTCGACAGCATCCGCCTGAATCTCGTGGAGATGAGATATATGGACCGGGCCAAGACGAAGGCCGGCTGAGGCGGCGGGCGGGGCGGGCGGAACGCGGTTCTTGCCTGTCCCGGCGGGAGCATGATAGCCTGACGGGTAAGCGTTCGAGGCGCTCCCGGTCCGCGGGAAGGACTGAGTCCACTCGTAGAAGTTGTCGGTTTCGCAACACGAACTTTCTTTCGGCCTGCTCATGCGGACACCAGGCGTACTACGAAAGGACGTTCGTCATGAAACAACAACTGCCCGCCCGTCCCAGCCTGGTTCAGTTGAAGCACCAGGCGAAAGATCTCCTTCACGAATATTCCTCTGGTGTGGAAGATGCGAAGGTCCGCTTTCGCGAGCATCTGCCCGGATTTTCCGCGCGCCGGAAAATCACGCTGAGTGATGCGCAACTGGTGCTCGCGCGCGAGTATGAATTTGCCAGTTGGCCCAGGCTGAAGCGGCACGTAGAGAGCCTGGAGGCTTTCGAAGAACGAGTCTCCCGCTTACGTGCGGAATTTGCCGCCGGAGACGAGGAATCGCGCCGGGAGCTGCTGAAGCCGGCGCACGCGAGGGAGCGGTTCGAGAACTACGATCCGGAAGGGCCAGCCCTTTCGGAAGCCGACGCGCGCCTGCTCATTGCAAACCAGGAAGGATACGCTTTCTGGAGCAAATACGAAAGCTACCTCCACCTGGAACCTGCCGTGCGCGACGCAATTGCGGTGGCGCGTACCGGCGATCTGGAACACTTGCGCGGCATCCTCCGCGCGGACCCGAAGGCTGCGAATCCACACTGGGTAAGCGGATTTGCTCCGCCGAACCCGATTCCCAACGATTCCATTCCGCTGTTCTGCGTCTCCGAAGGGATATTTAACGGCACCAACCGGCGCGGCAACGGATACGAGATCGCCGATGTCTTGATGGCGGCGGGTGCGGAGGTGGAGATCGGCGGCGGTCACGCCCTTACCGGAGCCGTCAGTTTCAATGCGCTGCGCGTGGCCGAAGCCCTGCTCGACCGGGGAGCGGCTGTCGATGGCGTGGATGGTGACGGAGTGCCGATGGCCTACGCCCTGCACTTCGGATTTCGGGAGATGGCCGAACTGCTCGCACGCAGGGGAGCCAGGCTGGACTTGCGCTTCGCCTCCGGTCTGGGCCGGATGGAAGAGGTCCGCGGCTGGTTTCTTCCCGATGGCGCCCTGAAGCCAGGCGCGGGAGCCCTGGCCGACCCCTACGGTCTGGAGCGCAAGCAGCGTGGAGAGAGCCCGTTTCGCTACGAGCGGACCCGCGAGAAAATTCTGCTCCAGGCATTGTATTTCGCCTGCGTCCAGGAACGCTTGGAGGCGGCGGATTTCCTGCTCGCGCAAGGTGCGGAGATCAACGGGATCGTTCCCGGGCTGGATATGCGAGGGACGATTTTGCACCGCGTCGCGTCGATGGAATGGGAAGGTCCGCCGGCGCGCTGCGAAAGAGTGATCCGATTTCTGATCGAGCGTGGCGCGGACCCCGCGGCTCGCGACCGGGAATACAACGCCACTCCGGCCGGATGGGCCAGCTACTGCGGGCGCCGGGAAGCGGCGGCACTGCTGGCGGAACTCACCGGCGCGTCCGGGCCCGGCGAGGCTGCCTCCAGCAGGGAAAGCACGGCATAAGCCGTGGCGGCGTCATTCATGAACAACGTGGGAATGGAGCCCGGTTCGTAAACTTTGTTCATGGACTGGCTGGTCCAGGCTCCCGTCTGCGCATCCTGATGAGTGCGCAGCCAGGCGAGGGCTTTCCCAAGGCGCGGATCGCTTACGCCGGCCCGTTGAAGCGTGAAGACGGTGATCGCGGTGGCATAGCTGTCGGCGGGCGATGACTCGGCGGCGCGGGCATGCACCTTCCAGGGTCCCAGCGACTCGATCGACCAGGCGCCGTCCGCGCGCTGCTTGCTCCATGCCTCCTCGATCGTCTGCCGCCGCAGGTCGCCGGGAAGCGCGTCGGGAATCCTGCGGGCCGCAGTGAGCACGATCAGGCGATGATGCAGCGGCTGGCTCGCGAACTCGCGGCGCAGATAAGCGGTCAGCGCGGCCAGATGCTTCTGCACATCCGGCCTGTTCTGGTACGTCGCCGGAGCGGTCGCAACCGCTTCGAGAGCCAATGCCGCTCCGTAGTAGCCGGATTCCGGCGCTTCCCAGGGAGAGAGGCCGAGACTGAACCAGCCCCACCCGCCGGAGGCGGCGCCTTCCTGGATCTGGAGCGACCACATGCGCGCGAAGGCCCGTTCGGCTTCCGCGCTCAGCGTCGCCTGAGATGCCTCCTGGAAAGCAAGCAGCAGGGAGGAGAGGATGGCTTCGACCGCGGCGCCCTGCGAAAGCAGCGGCTCGTGGGTGAAACGCGGAAACATGCTTTTCGGTTGAGCCGCATCCAGGCGGGTACGCATACCGGCAGTGAGCGCCGCCTCATATTGC
>CAZMRK010000544.1:0-13386 GCA_964568355.1 uncultured Solibacteraceae bacterium
GTTCGCGCCGGGATTCATGCAGGATACCGGACTGAAGGGCGTAGTTTCTCCCGACATCCAGGTGCTGAAGAAGGTTTTTCCTTTTGTGAGCGCGCCAGCGGGTGTAGCACTGGTAAACGGGCGGCAGAAGATGGCACTAACTCAATTTGAGGGAGATGAGCCGGCTGCCACATTGAAGAAGCTGGAGTTCGTGTACTGAATTTCGTACATTGATTTCGAAGGGCAAATCTGGGTTTGCCCGGCGGAGGGGTTCTTTTGGGTTATCGTGTCTTGCTTGCCGCCGGCATGGTGTGGGCCGGGGTTGCTTCGCTTTCCGCGGCGGACGGGTCGTTCGCCGATACACTCTATCCCGTGCTCGAAAAGCACAATTGCCGCGGCTGTCACACGGAGAACGGCATCGCGTCGGCCACACGTCTGCACTTTCCGGAAGGAGCTTCCCGCGAAGGCATTGAGAATTTCGGCAAGAGCCTGGTCGTACTGGTGGATCGCGAACATCCTGAACAATCGCTGCTTTTGAATAAGCCGACCGCGCGCATCAAGCATACCGGGGGAAAATTGATCCTCCCCGGAAGCGAAGAAGACAAGGTGCTGCAAGCGTGGGTGAATCATCTGGCGAAACTCTCGCCCAGTGAGTTGAAGACCCAAACCAGCGCGGGCGCTCCGGCGGCGCCGGCGATTGCGATGCGGCGCCTGACACACAGCCAGTACAACCACACCGTGCGGGACCTGCTGGGCGACCAGACCAATCCGGCGGACCAGTTTCCACAGGAGGATTTCGTCAACGGGTTCAAGAACCAGGTGGAGGCTCAGGGCATTCCACCGCTGCTTCAGGAGTCCTACAGCGCGTCGGCCGAGAAACTGGCGCGCAACGCTTTCCGCATGGGGGACAAGAGTGCGCTGCTGGGCTGCGCGCCCCGCTCGGTGGGCGACGCCGAGTGCCGCGATAAGTTTCTCCGCCGCTTCGGTCTACGGACGTTTCGCAGACCGCTGACCGACGTCGAGCTCGCACGCTATTCGGAGCTGTTCCGAGCGGAAGCGAAGCGCACGGGGCGCTTCTCGGCAGGAGCACAACTGATCGTGGAGGCGATGCTCCAGTCGCCGAAGTTCCTCTTTCGCATCGAAAATACGGCCGATCCCAAGTGGCGGCAGTACGAGACGGCCAGCCGTCTTTCCTATCTGCTGTGGGATAGTATGCCGGACGACCGGCTGTTCGAAGCCGCCGCAGCGGGGCGCCTGGAGACACCGGCACAGATCGACCAGGCTGCGCGCCGCCTGATCGCGGATAAGCGGGCGCACCAGGCACTCGACGAGTTCGTGGCGGAATGGCTACGCTTCGACCGCCTGCTCAATACGGTGAAAGACCGCCAACTCTTCCCCGTCTATACACCCGAACTGGGAATCTCGATGGTGGAGGAGACACGCCGGCTGATTCAGGACGCGGTATGGAACGACGGCAACTTCATGCGCATCTTCGACGCCGATTACGCCTTCCTGAGCTCTGACCTCGCGTCGCTGTATAAACTTCCAGCTCCGCCCACTGAGTTCGCCAAGGTACCGCTTCCGCCGGAAACCGAGCGCGCGGGCATCGTCGGTGAGGCCACCTTCCTGGCCCTCACTTCGAAGCCTGGCGATACGTCACCCACCGCGCGCGGGCTTTTTGTGCGGGAGCAGTTCCTCTGCCAGCACGTACCCGATCCTCCGCCGGGGGTCAATGCCAACCTGCCGCCTCTAACGCCGGACAAGCCGATGACCAATCGCGACCGTCTTGGCGTACATCTTTCCCGTGAGTCCTGCGCGAGTTGCCACAAGCTCATGGACCCCATCGGCTTCGGATTGGAAAAGTTCGATGCGATCGGGGTACACCGCGATGTGTTCGAAATTGTATTCCGCCCAGGTCACGGCGAAAAAAAGGCAAAACCCAAGAAGGTGCAGGTGCCCCTCGATACTACCGGCAATATCGCCGGGATTCCCAATTCTGACTTCAACTCGCCCCGGGAGCTGGGACGTGTGCTGGCCAACAGCCCCGTGTGCGCCGAATGCATGGTCAAGCAATTTTTCCGCTACGCCTACGGGCGTGGGGAGACGTCCGGCGACCGGCCCGCGATCCAGACGGCGCTCGAAAGGTTCCGGGGTTCACAGTTTCATTATCAGGAGTTGATGCTTTCGGTCGCCAGGTCCTATGCCGCAGAACGGCATAACGGACCAGTCCTGTTGTCATCACTGAAGGATTGAAGTAAAATTCGATCAACCGAGCCACTGGGATGCCTAAGAAATCAGCCGCAGTTTCCCGTCGAAAACTTCTCACGGGCGCCGTAAAGGGCGTAGCCGTTGTCATTGGTTTGCCTCCGCTCGAAGCGATGTTTAATTCTTCCGGGACGCTGTACGCCGCTCCCCTGGCAGCGGCCGGCCGCTTGCCGCAGACCGCGGCGGTGCCGGAAACGCGCTTTGTCCTCTGGTTTAACGGAAACGGAATCACCGAGCGCTACTGGATCCCGAAAGACACCGGCCCGAACTATGAAATGACCCCGTGCCTGGCACCATTGGCGCAGTTCCGAAACGATGTTCACGTCATCACGGGACTGGACAATCCGGCGGCTCGCCTGCCTGGCCCCGGCAACGACCATCACCGCTCCATGAGCGCCCTGGTGACCGGGACCTCCTTCACCGGCCACGGCGCGGGCGGGCCCTCTATCGACCAGGTGGTCGCGGCGAAGATCGGCGGAGAGTCGCGGTTCCGCTCGCTCCAAATTGGTGTCTCGCAGGAATCGTTCGGGGAGAGCATCCAGCGGAATATGAGCTGGAGCGGGCATGACCGGGCGCTGCCGCCGGAGATGATTCCGCACAAGCTTTTCGACCGGATCTTCGGAGTAAAAGACCAATCTTGGGTCGACCGGAAGAAAAGCATTCTGGATGCGGTGCAGGAAGATGCGGCCGGGCTCAAGAAGATGCTCGGCAAAACGGATCAGGTCAAAGTGGACGAGCATCTTTCCTCGATCCGCGACATGGAGCGCGCCATCGCGACATTACCGCCGGAATATGCCAAGGTAGAAGAACCCGAAGTAGGCGGCGACATGAAAGACTGGCCGCGCATCGCCAAGCTGCAGTCAGACCTGCTAGCCCATGCCCTGATCACCGGACAGACGCGGGTGGCTTCCTATATGCTGACCAAGTGCCAGGGGCTTTCCCGGTTTCCCTGGCTTGGCTACACGGCTGCCCGGCATCACGATTACACACATCGCGACGGGAAGGCTCCTGGAGCAGACGGTCCGGACGGGCAGCGCATCATGCGCGACATCTGCCGCTGGCACGTGGAGGAATTCGCCTACCTGCTGGCTAAGCTGAAGGCTACGCCGGAAGGCGATGGGAACCTGCTGGACCACACTTGCCTGTTGTTCATCCACGAACACGCGGAAGCCAACGACCACAAGAATAACGGCCTGGCAGCCATCGTGGCGGGCCATGCCGGCCGCTTGGTGACGGGTACGCACACTAAGACAACCGGCACGATCGGTGATCTCTATCTGACCCTGGCCAACGATTTGCTCAAGGCGAACGTGGACCACTTCCCGACAGCGGACCGCAAGATCCCAGGCGTGATTGTCTAGCGGACTGAGTTTACGGCACGGTCGGGCAGGCGCATCCACCCGACCAGCGTCGGGGTCTTCACGCCGGTTTCCGCCAAATCGACAAACTGAAGCTGGGGCATGCCCTTTAAGATCGGCAGGGCTTTGTCGTCGATTTTCTTGGCGCCGTAGAGGCTCAACTTTTCCAGCTTTTTCAGACTGGCCAGACTCTCCAGGCCGCGCGCAGAAATCTGTGTACGGCTCAGGTCGAGGACCTGCAACTCCGCCAGGCTTTTGAGTTTCGCCAGACCCAGATCGCTGATCCGGGTGCCATCCAGGTTCAACTCTTCCAGGTGCACGAGCGAAACCACCGCGTCCAGGCCTTGGTCGGTGATGGTAGCCGACCACAGGCCGGAGTCTGTTCGCTGCGCACCTCCCAGATCCAGCTTCGTGATACCGGGAAGTGATTTCAGAAACTGGAGCCCGGAATCGCTCAGCTTATTGCCGCCGATTGCCAACTCCTTCAGGTTGGTCAGGCCGGTGAGCAGATCCAACCCGTTGTTGGTGATCATGGCATAGCCCACATCCAGGGAGGTCAAGCTGGTCAGCCCGGAGAGATGTTCGAGCGCCGTGTCGGTAATCTTCGTGCCGCGCAGGTTCAGGTGTTGGAGCTTTTTCCAGCCCTTGAGGTGCGCGATGCCTCCGTCGGTCACGTGCTCGCAGTAGTACAGGTTGAGGTCGGTGATGTTGGCGAGGGGCTTGAGCCTCTCCATGCCCAGGTCGGTAATGTGCGTCTCGGATAGATCGAGCGCCCGCAGGTTGGGCATGCGGGTGAACGCATCCAGGTCGGTATCGGTGATCCAGGTTCCGCGCAGACTGACACCCACCAGCCGGCCGGAGCTGTCGCGCGTTACGCTGCCGCCCTGAGCGGCCACCCAGGCGCTCAAATCCCCCGCGGGCGCGGCGGCGAAGGCCGGCGAACCCAGAATCAGAGTCAGAGTCAGAATAGCGGTTTTCATGCGAGCTAGCTCCCCCGGCGATTGGGCAGACTGGAATCCCGATCCCAGATGATGCGGCACTGCGGTAAGGCGGTTTTCAAGTTCTGGTAACCGTTCTCGGTCACCAGGGTATGGTATAGATTCACCAGCTTCAGCCCAGTCATGCTCTTCAAATCCGCGATGCCGGCATCGGTAATGGTGGCGCTGTCCAACCGTAATTCCGTAAGCCCCTGGAGTGATTGCAGATGCACCAGGCCCTTGTCGGAGACGGAGGTGTAGTCCAGGTTTAGGGACGTAAGATGCGTGAGTTTTCCCAGCGCTTCCATGTCCTCATCCGAGGTCCGGGTGCGAATCAGATCGAGCTGGGTAAGCTGATCCAGGGAGGCGAGTGCTACCAGGCCTTTGGCAGTAAAGCGGTCGTAGCTGAGGGAGAGGGACTTCAGCCCTTTCAGCGTTGCGATGTGCGCCAGTCCGGCATCTCCGACGTCGGTTCCCGCAACGTCGAGCCGCTGAAGATGTGCCAAAGCAGCCAGACTGGCCAAACCTTCGTCTGCGATGTCGGTGTAATCGAGCGCCAGCCGTTCCAAATTCTTCAGGCCGGCGATCTGCTTCAGCCCGTTATCGCCCAGGCTGCAGCCCGAAAGGCTCAGGTCGGTAAGGTGTTCCAGCACGGCAAGGTGCTGGAACCCTTCGCCGCGGACCAGAGTGTAGTTGAGGTTCAGCCGGCGCAGGTTTTTCAGTTCGGCCAACTGCGCCAGACCGGCATCCGAGACCGTCGTGTGACGCAGGACCAGCTCGGTGAGGCTAGTCAGTTGACCGACGGCTCGCAAGCCGACATCACCGACCTCGGTAGTATCGAGATTCAGTTTCTGAAGCGAAGAGAGCGGCTTCAGGTGGTCCAGGGCGGCATCGGTGATGCCGGAAGTCGCCAGGGAAACTTCGCTCACGTGGCCGCCAGCGAAGACGACCTTGCCGCCCATCGACTGGAGCCAATCCGCAATAACCTTTTCGCTGGCACCCGGTGGAGGAGCAGGGGCGCCCTTGCCGGCGCGTTCCACCGAGGAATCGAGGAAGTCCACATCGCATTTGGGTAGCCGGCTCTTGAGGGAAGTAATGCCGGAGCGGGTGGCGCGCGTATAGCGCAGATCGAGTGAGATAAGGTGCGGCAGGGACTTCAGACGCTCCAGGCCAGCATTGGTGATCGCCGTGCGATACAGGTTCAGTTCTACCAACTGGGTCATGCCGCTGAGATTTTCCAACCCCGCGTCGCTCACAGCAGCGCCCAGCAGATTCAGCTTGCGAAGGTGCGTCAGGCCCTTCAGCGAAGCCAGGCCGGAGTCGGTGATGCGGCAGCCATAGAGATCCAACTCCTCGAGCTCGGCCAGACCCGCCAGGTTTTTCAGGCCTTCATCGGTGATGAAGGTGTCACGCAGGATGAGCCGCTTTAGATGAGGCATGGCTTTTAGGTACTTCATGCCGTCGTCGCCGAAGGGCGTATAGCCGAGGTCCAGGTCGCGCAGATGGACAAAAGGGGCCAAACCGGGGCCCTTGACCTTCGTCTGGGCCAGACGCAGGGACTTCAGGGTAGTGAGGTTGGCAATCAGCTCCAAACCTTTGTCCTGGACGTTGATGTTGGTGAGGAAATGGAGGCTGAAATAAAGCTTCTCGAGATGGGACAGCCCCTTCAGGAATTTGAACGAGTCGTTCGCGTCGAGTGTACTGCCGGCAGCGGGGTTCCACTGCGGGCCGGGGAGGTAGAGCTCGCGAAGGTGATCGAGGCCGCTCAGCTTTTCGAGCGTAGTGGGCTCCGTCAATGTGCCCGTCAAGTCGACGGTGGCCAGGCGAAAATCACCTTTGGGCAGAGCCGGGATGTCGGTGATCGGCTGGGTTTGCCCCTCCACGATCACGCGCCCACGCTGTTGGATCACCCACTCCGCCACCGCACGGTCCGACACCGCAGCCATGGCCATGCCAAGCGAGGCACCCAGGAAAATGGCTATCCGAAAGAATTCCCTCATGAGCGGTGTTCTTATTATATCCGGGGAAGAGGAGGGCATGACGTGCATCCACGCGTGAATCCCAGAGTGCCATTGCGATACAATGTATCTCAGAGGACCTGAGAATGGCGACTACGATGGTTCACGTCCGCGTGGATGAGAAAACGAAGCAGCGGGCTGCGGAAGCCCTAGCCGGAATGGGGATCTCCGTGTCTGACGCGGTGCGCATGCTGCTGGTCCGCGTGGCCGCGGAGAAAGCGTTGCCATTCGATGTAAAGGTTCCCAATGCAACTACGGTAAAGGCAATGCGCGAGGCCGACCGGGGCAGAGGCAAGCGCTTGAAGTCCGCCGGTGAGTTGTTCCAGGATCTAGGAATCTGAGCCGGTGCGGAGCCCGATACGCGGCGCTCAGTTCCGGCGCGATGTGAAACTCGCACAGAAGCGCGGGAAGGACATGGCGAAGTTGCGCGAGGCGATCCTACTTCTGATCGAAGGAAATCCGTTGCCGGCACGATTCAAAGACCACCCGCTCAGCGGCGACTGGAAGCATCATCGCGACTGCCACATCGAAGCGGATTGGATTCTGATCTACAAGATCAACGGCGACGATCTGTACCTCGTCCGCACCGGAACGCATTCGGATCTGTTCTGAGAGAGCCGCGGCGGGCGGCAAGGTCGGTATTTGTTTGGCTACACTGGCAAGGTGGGTGGCCGCTTTCTGGTGATGCTCTCTGTTCTTCTGGCGGGTACTGCCTATCCGCAGAGTTCGGCGGAGAGCTTGCGCCGGCAGGCCTTGGAACTGGCCCAGAAAAAGCAGTGGGATCCGGCGATTACAGCCTATCGCAAAGCGATCGCCTTGCAGCCGAACGATGCCGACCTGCATTACAACCTGGCGCTCGCCTGCAAATACAAAGGAGACAATCGAGCGGCAACCGACGAGTTTCGCTCCGCCGCCCGTCTGAAGCCCGGCTGGCCGGCCGCCCACTATGGCGCCGGCGCGGCTCTATTCGCCTTGGGAGACGCAGCGGTCGCCCTCGTGGAACTGCGCAGCGCGGTCCGGCTGGACCCGAACTATGCGGCGGCACATGCTTTTCTGGGCGCTGTATTGTTCTCCCGACGCGAGTTGCCGGAAGCCGAGGCCGAATTGAAATCCGCGCTGCGCCTGCGAGCCGATCAGCCAGACGTGCGGGACATGCTGGCAATGGTCTACCTGCAAGGAAACAATCCCTCGGCCGCTGCTGAGCAACTGCGGCTGGCTCTCACAGCCCGGCCGGCCTTCACTGAGGCCCGGTTTCACCTGGGACTGGCTCTGGGACAACTCGGCAAGTTTGAGGATGCTGCTGGAGCCTTCCGCGAAGCAATCCGTATCCAGCCAGCCTTCGCCGCCGCACATGGACGCTTGGGCGTGACACTGCGCCGTCTGGGAGATCAGACAGGTGCGCTGGCTGAATTTCGCGAGGCTGCGCGCCTGGCACCCCGGGACGCCGAGGCCCAATACAACCTGGGGATGGCTCTGAAAAGCTCCGGCGACCTCGATGGCGCCATAGCTTCATTCGAGCGCGCCATTCAGCTCCAGCCGGACTTCGAGAAGGCGCATTACAATCTCGGCCTGGCGCTTGGTGCCAAGGGCCGGCGCGACGCCGCGGCGCGGGAGCTTGGCGAGTTGAAAGCGCTGCATGAATTCCGTGCCCACTTGGCTGAATCCAAGAGTCTGACGCTCGAAGGGGTGGAACTGCTCAAGGCGCAGCGCTGGGATGAGGCCCTTGCGGCACTCCAGAAAGCCGCAGACCTAAGCCCGACACTTGCCACCCCGTACCCCTACATCGGTATGGCCTGGGAGAAGAAAGGGGACCGCCCGAAGGCACTGGCGGCCTTTCAGAAGGCCCTTACGCTCCAGCCGGATTACGCCCAGGCACACGCCAGCCTGGGTCTGTTCTACTGGCAGCAGCACGACCAGCGTCAGGGACTGGAAGAGTTCCGCAAGGCCGTGATGTGCGATCCGGATCTGGCCGAGGGACATTACAACCTGGGGCTGGCCCAATCCGAGCTCGGCCACCTGGAAGAAGCCGCGCGGGAGCTAGCCGAGGCCGCCAGTCTCAAACCCGACTACCTCGATGCCCGTTTGCAACTCGGTCTGGTACTGAGCCGCAAGAATGATCTCACGGCGGCTGCGGCCGTCTACCGAGACGTCATTCAGCAGAAGCCGGATTTTGCCGAAGCGCACAATAATCTGGGGCTGGTGCTGCTCCAGGCAGGCGATGCAGCAGGCGCCCGCACCGCCTTTGCCGAAGCCCTGCGACTCAAGCCGGCCTATGCGGAAGCGCACTACAACCTGGCTCTAGCCCTCCAGCAGGCTGGCCGGAGCGCCGAAGCCGGTAGCGAGTTTGAAAAAGCTTACCAGTTATCACCCCGGCTTCGTAACCTTTCCGGCGGACAGGCGCCAAACAAACCATGACCCGCCATCTCCCGTCGCTTCTGCTGTTCCTGTTGCTCGCCGCGATTCCGGCGCCGGCCCAGGAGACCTGCCAGGTGGCCTCTCCCACCGCCAGTTTCGCCATCCCGCACCGCCAGGCGGCCACGGAGCTCAATACCGATCCGAAATCTCCGCTGTGGCGCCACGCCGCCTCGGCCTGGATCGTCAAGGATTGCACCAGAACCGTGGAATATCCGCAAACCAAGACGCGAGTGCAGGCATTCTGGACCGGCACCGACCTCTACTTCTTGTTCACCTGTCCCTATCAGGTTCTGAATCTCTGGCTGCCGGCGCAGAAGGACCGGCCCCGCGTAAAGCTCTGGGATCGTGACGTCGTAGAGATGTTCCTGGGTGATGACTGGACCAACATCCGGCACTATCGCGAATTTGAGATTGCGCCCACGGGGGACTGGATCGACCTGGCAATCGACTTGGACAAGAAGAACTACGACCACTCCTGGCGATCCGGCTGGCAGACACTGGGGCGCATCGATGAGCAGGCGAAAATCTGGTACGCCGCCGCAAAAATCCCGCTGAAATCCGTCAGTGAGGCGCCGGTCAAGGCAGGCACACGCTGGCGCGCAAATCTGTACCGGATCGACGGGCAGGGGCCGGACTCGGCTCGGCATTTTCTGTGCTGGCAGCCTACCTGCGTCGTCAATCGCGATCCGAACCACGTCCCCGAACACTTTGGCACACTGGAATTCCGCTGAAGGCTTGCCTACTGGCGCAGCTTTTCGATCGCGGCCTTCCAATGCGGCGCGTCTGGCGCGTCGGGATGTCTTCGGAGGAGGTCTTCCAACTCAACCGCAGCGCCGGGACGATCTCCGCTGCGCGCGGCGATCTCGGCGAGCAGCAGTTGCGGATGGGAAAAATGCGCCGGATCAATCTGCTTGGCTGCCGTAAGATACTTCCGCGCCAGATCCAGCTTGCCCAGTTGAAAATAATTCATCCCGAGTTGCGAGTTTGCCAGGGCATCCCGCGGCCGCGCCAGGACCGCATGTTGGTTGTAGGGCAGTGCGTCCTGCGCCTTGCCCACCGTGACCAGAACACCGCCCAGGTTCACCAACGGCTCGAAGGCCCCGGGCTCAGCATCCAGGGCCTTGCGGAAATACTCTTTCGCCTGCGCATATTGACGGGTTTGATAGGCAATAGTCCCCAGGTTGTTCCATGCGGACGTGTATTCCGGGGCCAGTTCGACGGCCTTGCGCAAATGCTCCACGGCGCCGTCGGTATCACGCCGTCCTAGCTGCTTCTGGGCCTCTTCGTACTCGCGGATAGCCTTGGGAGGAATCGAAAGCTGCCGTGCCGATACGACGTGCCCGCGATGGGCCGTATCCTGCTCGAATTTCGAATCCGGGATCTCAAAGGTGACCTGGACACGGCGCTTGGAATCCGCCAGACTGGGACCGATTTCAATGGTCTGCCGGACCTCACCACGCCCGGGAACAAAGACCGAGACCGTATACGTACCCGGCTCTAACTTGCGGAAGCGAAACCGGCCGCGATGATCAGTGAGCGTTTGATCGGTAAAGGGAGTGGTGGCTCCTTGGAGGGAGACTGAGGCACGATACTCGGGAATAATCCGGCCGCTCAGGTCATATTGGCCTGCGGCGGCCAGCCATAACAGTCCGGCTAGCCACACCTCGCATTGTAGCGCCGCCCCAACGTAAAAAGGGGCCGGAAAAACCCGGCCCCGTTAGGACTAACCTCTGCTGACAAATGTGGTCTGCGACTAGAATAGGAACTTCAAGCCGAACTGAATCTGCCGCATCGGAGTCGCCAGGCTGGTAATCTGGCCAGGCCCTTGAGAGACGATCTGGCTCGGAAACGCTCCACCCGGACTTGTCGGCAGGAAGGCGGTTCCAGCCGAAAGGGTCGAGTTCGGCGGGTTATAGTTCGGGCTATTGAAGACGTTGAAGAACTCGGCCCGGAACTGAATGCGAGCGGTTTCGTGAATCGCGAAATTCTTGAACAGCGAGAAGTCCAGATTCTTGAACGCCGGACCCTCCAGAATTCCGTTTCCGGAGTTTCCATAGTGGCACAGGCCGGGCAGCGTGCTGACCTGGCAGGTCACCACCTGGAAATCGTTCGGATTAAACCACTGGTTCACCGTTGGATTCGCGATCTGGCCCGTGCCAATACGATCCGGCCGGACCGGGCTGTTGAAGGTATTCAGGCTGTTATTCTGCTGAACGGTAAACGGCAGACCGGTGTGAAGGGTCCAGATACCGTTGGCCTGCCAGCCGCCGAAGATCTGCTTCAACACGCCGCTGCGGAATGCCGGCGCGGTGGGGATCTCGTACAACCAGTTCGCCACAACGTTATGCTTTACGTCGAACGGATAGCGGGCCCGGTCCGCGGCACGGTTACGCGGGTCCTGATACGAACCGTTGTTGGTGAAGCCGAAGCCCTCGTTGCGGCCGTAGCCTTCGCCCATCGACTTGCTGTACGTGTAGGCCAGGTTCGCGGTGAACCCGTGACTGAAGCGTTTCTGAAAATTGACCTGTAAGCCGTGATACCAGGAGTTGCCTCCCGAATCCAGCCAGCGGACACGCGTCAACGGACGAATCGGACCGCCAACGCCGTCGATGATGTACTGGTAGGGGCGGCGCTGCTGCGGCGTGGTCGACAAGGAGCTCAGACCCGGATCGGGATTGTTCAGCTCCACTGTATTGTCGATGTGCACGCCCTTGCTGCCGACGTAGCTGATATCCAACATCGAATTCAACGGCAACTGGCGCTGGATACCAAAGCTCCACTGGTGGACCCTCGGCAGATAGTCGTCGGGGTTCAGGGTGTTGGCGCTAATCGCAGTAGTCGAGCTCAACACTCCAAACGGATTCTGAGACGTGATCGGATTGGAACTCTGGATCACGCCATTCGATGCCGTATTGGTGAAAGGAGTGCTTCCCGAGAGAGGCGGGTTCAAGTTCAGGATGGTGTAGTTATTGAGCTGGTGGACATTGTAGTAAATGCCATAGCCAGACCGGATTACCATCTTGTCGCTCAGGCGGAAGGCTAACCCTACACGCGGCATAAAATTCTTCTTCTCCGGCGTGTAGAAGCTATACGGCGTGCGGATATTCGGCACCAGAGTCGGAATTCCATTGACCGAAGTACCGAAATCCATGCTACGCCACAGACCTTTCACATCGGTGGCCGCGGTATTGTACTCATACCGTACACCCAGGTTAACAGTCAGTCGCCGCGTGGCTTTCCAGTCATCCTGGAAGTAGGCGCCATACCGGTTCTGCCGGGGATAGGTGAGAGGGAGCCCTTCCGGCGTGTCAGAATTGGTCGGATATCCCAACAGGAAGGCGGCGAAGCCGCTGTTGGCGAGGTCGTCGGTGAAACCCATATCACCACGCGGAACATTGGCGGCGCCGCGATCGAGCCACACACGGGTAGCCTGGAATCCCATTTTGAAATTGTGCGGTCCGTGGTTGATGGTCAGGTTGTCGCCTAATTCATACTGGTTATTGAAATCGTAACCGTTACCGCCATCGTGCTCGGCCAGTGTGTCAAACCCGGAAACCGAAATGGTCGGCAGGCCGGCTTCACGAGATGTGAAGGGGCGATTGTTGTCGTTCAGCACGCGGAAACCCGTCATTCCCAGCGAATCCAGGTTGAAATCCGTGTTGGTGCGGGGGTTCAACGTATTGTCGACGGAGCGCATGTAGCCCAGACGGAACTCGTTGATGATCTCCGGCGTGAAGATGTGGATCTCCTGCAATGCCACGTTCTGGTTGCGGCCCGCCACATAATAGGGGAAGTTCGGATTGTTGCCGTACGTCTGCGAATAGGACACATCATCAAAGGCATAGTGTCCGAACAGTTTGTCCTTTTCTGAGATCTGGTGGTCCACACGGATATAGCGTTGATCATCATTGACTGCTACGGCGCCCGTGCCGGCGTAGTTGGTGCCGGTGATCGGATCCGGGTTGGTTACCTGCGCCGTCGGCCAGAAGCCGAACAGATTTCTGGCAATCGGAGAGATGCGTGATGCGGGAATGATATTGCCCGCGAACGGAACGCCGGTAATCGGATCGATGACCTGTACCGAGCGCAAAGCGTTTCCGGAGGCGTCGCGCCGGTTGAGCAGCGCGCTCAGATCGCCGTTCTTGAAAGCCTCCGTGGGCACGTTGGCCACCGCGACCTGGTTCGGCTGGCGGACCTTGTGAGCTTCATAGTCAAACATGAAGAAGGTCCGGTCCTTGCCGTTATAGACTTTCGGGATGATCAGCGGACCGCTGAACACACCACCATATTGGTTCTGCCGCAGAACGTTCTTCGGCTTGCGGGCGGTTCCGGCGGGGTTGAAGTAGTTTTGGAAGTAGTCCTCGGCATCCAACT
>CAZMRK010000545.1:0-3399 GCA_964568355.1 uncultured Solibacteraceae bacterium
GTGAACAGCAACGGGGCATTCTTCAACCGGAACATCCCCGACGATTGCCATCAGAAGATGCAGGAGCTGTCTCAGAACGGCGCCAGAATCGTCTGCGTGGCCTTTCCTCCGCAAGGTGGAAATAGCTGGAGCGTTGTGAACAGCAACGGCGCATTTTTCAACCGCAACATCGCAGATGAAGCTCACATGTATATGGGATTCTTCTCCGAAGTCTACGGTCCGGTGCGTATCGTAGCGTTCGACAAGGATGGCAACGGCTGGTCCGTGACGGCGGCGGCCACCAAGCACGAGGTAGTTTGCGACGATACGAAGTGCGTGGCCATTGCGGATGTGTACGACAACATCGCGGCCAGGCTCAACGGCCATGTGGTTGGCTATGCGTGCTGCGTCGGCAAGGCATCCATTGGTGCGTTCTCGCATGGATATGCGCGCACCAGCGCCAATGCCCCGGCGAAGTTGTTCCTCCCATCGACGAAGATTACCGTTGCCAGCGTCAGCAAGGTCGTCACCGCGCTTGCTGCAATCCGCGTTTTGGCCAAGAACAAGGTCAGTCTGGATTCCGGCATCGGCGGCCATCTCCCGAGCGACTGGAAACTCGATCCCTACGTTGCCTCCATCACCTTCCGCGAACTGCTGCAACATCGCAGCGGCATCAAAGATTACGGCAACAACGCTCAGGATTACGCTACGCTCAAGGCCTTTTTTACGCAATCCGTCGACCCGTCCAAGAACACCGCGTGCCAGGGCTCGGCTGTGGTCAATCCGGCAAATCCCATCAATCCCAACAACAAAACGCCTTGCTACAGCAACTACAACTTCTCGATCTTCCGCATCCTCCTGCCATGGATCAATGGGTTTGTGGATGATCCCGCGAACCGCCCGGCGAAGCTTGCCGCCGCATACATCAAGCTCGTGCAGACGAACGTCTTCGAGCCGGTCGGGGCCGTTGGCGTCGACGCGAAGCCTCCCGCCACGGGACCGCAGTCCAACGCCTATGCGTTCGCCTACGCATACCCCGGAACGAGCAGCGGGTACGATTGGGGAGACAATAGCCTGGGCGCCGGCGCTGCGGGCTGGTACCTCGCCATCGATGATATTGCGAAGGTCCTATATAGCCTGAACAAGAATGACGGACGGATCCTGACCACGACGCAAGTGAACGACATGGAGACGACGCGAATGGGCTGGGATACCACGCAAGACGGGTCCGGTTATCGCTGGGTGGAAAAGAACGGGGGCTGGGGTGGCGGGGGCGGCAGTATCAGCACGTCGATCGCGCTGTTTGGACCCGGCGTGTACGGCGCCCTGTTCATGAACTCGGATTTCTCGGGACCGGGCCTTCAAAATAACTGGAAGCAGTGCACCAAGTGCCGGACGCTCGTCTTCGCAGGTAACGCGAGCGCGGGAGCCTGCCCCAGCGGCGGCACGCACAACAATACACAAGGCCAGAATTACCTGGTCGCCATGACCTCCAGCGGCATCGCGGGCCAATCCAACTGGCGTTGGTGCAATAAGTGCCAGGCGTTGTCGTTCGCGGGCAATCCGTCGCCGGGTAGCTGCTCCGCAGGCGGCCAGCACGACCATACCGGCAGCGGCAATTACGTCCTGGTGCAAACAGCCGGTGGAGCCCTTCCCGACGATAGCCAGGAGAACTGGCGTTGGTGCAAGAAGTGCCAGGTGCTGGCTTTTGCCGGCAGCCCTTCAACCGCGTGTGCGGCCGGCGGCATCCACGACTATTCGGCCAGTGGGAATTATGTCCTGGGATACGTGGTGGGTGCCGATACCGTGCTTCGCGAGGCGTATATGAAGGCCCTGAAAGCGAAGTCGGCGACGGTCGCGGGGTAAAGGCTCCGCGGGCGGGTAGCGCGTGCCGCCGTTCGGAGGGCCGTAATCTCGCCAGCAAAGGGTAAAGGCACGATCCTCCGCAAAGATGCGATACTCAGTTGAAACCTGCACCTGTCGAAATTGGGAGATATGGACACCCCCAGCGAGCTCAACGAGGTCGTTCTTCCGCAAACTGTGGCCGGCCCGCTTACACGGGCGGCAATCTTTCTGGTGGTGTGCATCCGCCAGGAGGAGGACGCCTACGCACGTCTGCGTAGCTTCTGCGCGGATCTTTCCGGCCTGATCCGCGCAGTGGAATTTCGCGATATCGAGGCGGGCCTTACCTGCGTTGCCGGATTCGGGTCGGATGCCTGGGACAATCTCTTCGGACTGCCTCGTCCCGCCGAGCTTCATCCGTTTCGGGAGATTCGCTCCGCGGGGCGTCATGCGGTCTCCACGCCAGGCGATATTCTTTTCCACATTCGAGCCAAACGCATGGACCTCTGCTTCGAGCTGGCGATGCAGATCATGGAGCAGATCGGAGACGTGGTCTCCGTGGCCGACGAGGTGCACGGCTTCCGTTATTTCGACGACCGTGATGTGATGGGCTTCGTCGACGGCACCGAGAATCCGCGAGGGGATGAGGCGCGCGAGGCGGCAATCGTCGGCGGCGAAGACCCGGCCTTTACGGGCGGCAGCTACGTCATCGTGCAGAAGTATCTCCACGACCTGAAGGCGTGGAATGCACTTCCGGTCGAGATGCAGGAGCGGATCGTCGGCCGGCGTAAACTCTCGGATGTGGAGCTGAGCGACGACGACAAGCCCACATACGCGCACAACGCGCTCACCAACATCGAAGAGAACGGGCGCCAGTTGCAGATCCTGCGGGACAATATGCCCTTCGGGCGCCCGGGGCACGGCGAATTCGGAACCTATTTTATCGGCTACAGCCGCACGCCGCGGGTCACCGAGCTCATGCTGGAGAACATGTTCGTCGGCCGTCCGCCGGGCAACTACGACCGGCTGCTTGACTTCAGCCGTGCCGTGACGGGCAACCTGTTCTTCGTGCCATCGGCGACGTTTTTGGAAAACGTCGCTGTGGAGGCGCCGGAGGCAGCGGAGAGCGCAGCGGCGCCGTCCGCCGAACCGCCTTCGCCCGCATCTGTATCCGCACCGGTAGCTATGCACGACACATCACTGCGAATAGGATCACTGAAGGGAGAGATAGATGAATAACCTCCATCGGGAGCTCGCGCCCATTTCCGACGCGGCATGGGCGCAGATCGAGGAAGAGACGACGAGAACCTTGAAGCGGTATCTGGCCGGACGGCGCGTCGTGGATGTTCCTTCCTCGGGAGGAATCGCTTTGCCCGGCGTGGGGACCGGGCATCTGAAGCCGATCCCCGCTCCTGCGGACGGCGTCATCGCCAGACAGCGCGAAGTGAAACCGCTGGTGGAGCTGCGGGTTCCGTTTGACCTGTCGCGTCAGATGATTGACGACGTAGAGCGCGGTTCCAATGACTCCGACTGGCAGCCGGCGAAAGACGCCGCGAAGAAGCTGGCTTTTGCGGAAGA
>CAZMRK010000546.1:0-7344 GCA_964568355.1 uncultured Solibacteraceae bacterium
GCAGGCTGACGCCCGCCCCACGAGCTTGACTCCGAAATCCGGATTGGCTAGCCTGAAATCAGGCTTCGATAAAAGAGAATCAGGTCTTATATTTCTAATGACATTTGGGCGAGGCCAACTGGAGGTTTCTGCGTGATTCTATTGCTCTTCGGTCCTCCTGGATGCGGTAAAGGCACCCAGGCTGCCTTGATTTCCGAGTTCTACAATATTCCTGCGATTTCCACCGGTGAAATGTTCCGGGCGGAGTGCAAGGCAGGCACTCCGCTGGGGAAGAAAGCCTGCTCGATTCTCTCCTCCGGCGGCCTGGTGGGCGATGATATCGTCAACCAGATCGTGGCCTCGCGGATCTCGAAACCCGATTGCTCCTCCGGATTCCTGCTGGATGGCTATCCGCGTACCGTCCCGCAAGCCGAGTTTTTGAATCATCTGCTGGCCGAGCGCGGCCTGCCCCAGCCTACCGTGATCCACCTGGATGTAGCGGGAGAGGTGCTGGTGGCGCGTATCTCGGCGCGGCGCCAGTGCCCCACCTGCGGCCATATCTATAACGTGCTCTCGCAGCCGCCCAAGGTGGCCGAGACCTGCGATATCGACGGCGCCACGCTCACCCGGCGCGAGGACGACACGGAAGCCGTCATCCGCCAGCGCCTGGAAGCCTACGAGACGCTGACCGGTCCGGTGATCGAATATTACCGCCGCGGCGCCTACATCCGCATCGACGGGAAGCACACGCCGCAGGCAATCTTCGAAGAGATCAAGTCTCTGCTGGCGCCGGTCCCGCAATGGGGTAAAGCGCCTCGCGCGGTACAGCCGGAACTGACCCACGCCTGAACGAGTGCTCAGAGATCCAACCGTTGGACGGCCGGAGCGGCGCGTTCGCAGAAGATGAGCTCGGGCTCCACCTCGGGAAAATCGCGCCGCATCTGCCCGAACAGCTTCCAGGACAGCCCCAGTCCGGCCGGCAGCGCCAGGGCACGCAGCGGCTGATGGAGCATCCAGCGCTCGATCGACGTTCCCACTTCGGTGAACAGAAAGAATCCCACCAGGGCGGCGAAGGCGATCACCACCAGGCGATCCTGAAACGGCGGAAACGTGCAAGTGAACGGGATCTTGTGGAAGCGCAACAGCAGCCCTTCGATGAGCACCAGGGATACACCCAGCGTGACGGCGGCCGGCAGCCAGCCCAGCATGAGCAGTGTGGGCAGGATCACCAAAGGCAGCAGGACGCTCAGGATAATCTTGCGGGCGACGGCGGCGGTCCGGCCGGCATGATCGTCCAGCACGGCCTGAAAGATCCAGTTGGCCTGCAGCCGCGCCGGCACATCGAAGACGAAGCGCAGGCCGCAGATGCAGAAGTAGCAGAGGATCAGGGGAATCGGCAGGGCATCGCCGGCGAGAGCGGCCTGCGCGGCCAGTACTAACCCCAAGCCCGCGAACGCGCCGAACAGGAGGCAGTGCGACTCGCTGCGCAGCAGGGTGCGTAGCGCAAAGTGGTAAGCCGCGCGCTCGAATGGCGTAGGCAGCAGCAGGCGGTCCAACCGCTCCGGCAGTACCAGGCGCACCCGGCGTCCCGCGGGCGGCAGGTCGCCCGCTTCGGGAATGCGCAGAAAATGCCGCCGGTAGCTCAGCGCGCAGCAGAGCAGCGACGATCCGAAGACGGCGGCGGTGGCCAGCAAACCGGTGCGCGCCAGGGCATGAAAGGCCGGCCCGGCGCGATCCTGCAAGACCTGGTAGAGCGCCACGAACCAGACCGGCGGCAGCCATGCGAGCAGCGAACCCGGCGTGGCTTCCAGGCGCGGAAGCCTGCGCGGCACCGCGAAACTAGTGCACAGCAAGGTCAGCAGCGCCACCAGGATCAGGATCCGCACATACAGGGATACTTTGCGGAAGGCCCGGTCCGGAAGCAGGGCCATCAGCGCGCCCATCGCCGCCAGACAGGTAAAAAACGTGAACACGCTGGCCAGGATCACGCAGGTCGCGTGCGCGGTCATAAAGCCGAACAGGCGCTCCAGGTGGTTGATTCCGGCGGTCACCACGAAGGGAAACAGGATGCTGGATGCGGCATTCACATCCACGGCGAACAGCGCGGCGGCCAGCAGGATGGCCAGCAGGTTGGCCAGAAAAATCTGCCGGGCTGGAATCGGCAGCGGCGCCAGATTGGCGTGATCCTGCCTCCCCGGCAGGATCTGCTCCCACTTCAACACGGCGATCACTCCGGTGATCACCATCGAGAAGACGATGAAGAAATATTTGTCCGGCAGAGATCCGTTATAAATGTCGAAGGCCCGCTGCCCGCGAATGAACTGCAGCAGTGAGGAGTATTTGTCGAACAGAAACAACGAGAGGAACGCGCCGGGAACCGCCAGGATACCCAGCAGACCGCCGACCCCCAAGTCGAATCCGGTTTCTTCCGGCTGTTCTCCGCTGCGGAACAGCACGCCGAAAAAATGCAGCACCAGGCGCGGAAACGGCTGGTTGCGCACGCTGGACCAGCGATCAGCGGCAGGGCGCGTGGACCGCGGCGAAGATGTCGTCTGCGATTCGTTCGGCATCGGCCTGCTCCGTCAGTCGTAGGAACGTGTCTTCCAGCGCGCTGAGCGAGGTGCTGCGGCGGATCTCTTCCAGCGAGCCGTATGCCGCCACTTCGCCCTGCCGCAGAACGATCAGGTGCGAGCAAACCTTCTCCACCACCTCCAGCACAGGCGAGCAGAAAAACACCGCCTTGCCGGCTTCGGCGAGCCGCCCGAGCACCTTGCGGAAGACCAGAGCAAAGGTTACGTCCAACCCGGAGAATGGCTCATCCAGAATCAGGATCTCCGGATCGTGCAGCAGCGCGGCGATCAACAGGATGCGCTGCCGCATGCCCTTGGAGTACGAAGAGATGGGAGAGTGGCGATGCCGGTACAGTGTGAAATCCTCCAGCAGCGCCTCCATCTTTTCCGTGAACCGGCGGCGGTCGAGGCCGCGCAGCGTGCCCACCAGTTCCAGGTATTCCCAGCCGGTGAGATGGGTGTAGAGGTTGGCCTCTTCGGGCACGTAGCCCAGGTTCCGCTTGTAAGCGGCCAGGTCGTCGTGGATGTTACGGCCGCGATAAAGGGTACGCCCGCCGGTGGGCGCCAGCAGTCCCGTGAGCATTTTAACAGTCGTGCTCTTGCCGGATCCGTTGGGCCCCAGGTAGCCCAGCACCTCGCCGGGGCGAATGGCGAAACTGACGTCGCGCACGGCGGGACGCCCCGCGTAGCGTTTGGTGAGCCGGTCGGCTTCGAGAACAGGTTCCATGGCAGGCCTCACTCGGCGAGCTTCACCAACACTCAGACAACGCCGGAGGGCAAAATGTTCCCGGAATCTTTTCGGGCGCGCGGATACGGCTCCCTCGACAACGGCGCGGCCGGGAGGTACATATCGTACGGAGGTCGATAGGCTTGAACAGTTGTCGAAAAGATTCCCGCCGGAAGTAATTGTGCCGGCCCCGGATCCCGGCAGGGTAGCGCGGTTGCGATCCTATTGTGTCTATCCGTCGCTTGATACCAAGTCCATCTCGTTCAAGCCATGCCGAACGGATTCTCGCAGATTTCGCCTTCTGGAGAGACACGTCGACAAGAGTGTCGACGCCGCCCGATAAATCGGGCGCCACGTAGCGCGAGCTTCAGCTTGCCGCGTCGACTTCAGTCGACGCCCGGGCAGAGTTAGTAAGTCATCAAATAAGACACGACTAAGTTGATAGCGCCACCTACAACAAATATGCGCCGCGATCAGTAAGATTATCGGGAGAACGGGAAGCACACAGCCGGCGGAGCGCGCCCTGCGCGGCGCAGCAGGCTGACCGCCCGCGCCATCGGGCGCGATAGCCTCACTATCGCGACACAGAAGAATGTCACGGCCAGCGCAGACAATCCCGATAGCTGGAGATGATCCAGAGATTGGAGAATGCGCGCCAGATGCAGATGGGCCTTTTCCTGAGAGTCTTCCGGGGGAACCGGGGTCGTTCCGGCACCCTGATGTTTCTCCAGATGGCTCTGGAGAAACGCGAAGCTGAACAGGTCGTCGCTGGCGGAAACACACGGGAACAGCGCCACGGCGACAAAAAAGACCGCTATGGCGCGCCGCACCGTCGAGGCGGGCCGGGAGGCCCTGCGGCGCAGTTCACCGAGCGTGAACAGGAGGAGCACGGCGACACTGATACCCAGCCAAACTAAGTTGAGTAGAGTATCGGGGGCCAAAGAGTCTGTCACCATCCTATTCAATACTTAAAATTGCTCAATGAGGTTACTTTCATCTGGCAATTCTCGTATACCTATTGATACACTTTTCCAAGGGTCCCGTGCAAGGTAGACGCGCCTTGCCCGTGGCGCGGAAAGAAAAGAGCAACCCTCCACCGAACGGAGTCCCACGTTGGACCCTGGCTCCGGACCGAAGGTGACCGAACGTGCGAATCCTGTTGTGGTTCATTTGTTTCATTTCCCTATGTGCCGGCCAGGAGGCAAAATCGCCTCCTGCCCCTGCTCCGTCCGAATCGGTGACGATCGATCAGGCAGTGCAGGAAGCCATTGCCCGCAATCTGGGCCTGCTGGCCGAGCGCTATAACCTCAGCATTGCCGACGCGCGCATCATTACCGCGCGCCTGCGGCCCAACCCGGTAATCAGCTCCGGGGTGGACTATATCGATGCGTTCGGCACGGGATTCAATCTGCGGAATGCGGCCGGCCCCACCGAGTTCAACTTCCGCGTGGATTTCGTGCTGGAGCGCGGCCGTAAGCGCGAATGGCGCACCGAACTGGCGCAGAACGCCCGCGAGGTCGCCCAGTTTCAGCTTCTCAACGCCACCCGCGTGCTGATCCAGGATGTGCAGAGCGCCTTCGTGGATGTGCTGCTGGCCAAGGAGAACCTGAAGTTGGCCCAGGAAAATCTGGCCGCCTTCAATCGCATCGTGGACGTGAACGCCGCCCGTGTTCAGGCGGGAGACCTGGCCAAGGTGGAACTGGTTCGTTCGCGCGTGGCCGCGTTGCAGTTTCAGAATGCCGTGCGGCAGGCGGAAGCGCATCTGCGGATCGCCCGTAACCAACTGCAGACGCTGATGGGGCGCACCATGCCTTCGCCTAGCTTTGATGCGGTGGGCGCGCTGCGCCGCGATCCGCTGCTGCTCACGCTCGATGGTTTGCAGGAACAGGCTCTCAAGCTGCGCCCGGATCTGCGCGCGCTCGATCGCGACCAGGCCCGTTCGCTCTCCGATCTGCGCCTGCAGATGGCCCAGGGAAAGGTGGACTACACGGTGGGCGCGGAGTTCCACCGGCAGTTTTACAATGCCTCCGGCAATTCTCTCGGCCTGTTCTTCAGCGCCCCGCTGCCGGTGTTTAACCGCAATCAGGGCGAGATCGAGCGCGCCCGGCGGGAGCAGGAACAGATCCAGGCGCGCATCCGAGCCTATCAGGCCGATATCCTGACCGAGGTTCGCAATGCCTGGGTGCAGTATTCCACCTCGCGCGACTTACTGGAGAGCATCGAGCGCGACATGCTGGCGCAGGCACGCGACGTGCGCCAGATCACCGAATATTCCTACCGCCGGGGAGAGGCCAGTTTCGTGGAATTCCTGGACGCACAGCGAGCATTTAACGACACCATGCAGGGATACAATGAGGCCCGGGCGGAATATGCCCGCAGCCTGTACCTGATCGATTCCATTTCCGGAAAGGTGGTAAACCCATGAGTCCCGCCTCCCGAATCCGATTCCTTCTGGCTGCCTCCGCCCTGCTGCTGAGTGGCTGCGGGAGCCGGGAGGCGACTGTTCCGCCGCCGGCGGCACGCTCCCCGGTCGCGGCCGACGGCGCGGTGGTGATTCCCGCCGGCTCTCCCAAGCTTGAGCACATCCATGTGGACACGGTGAAGATGCAGGAGATCCCGGAAGCTCAGGTGGTCTCGCCGGGAAAGATTGAAGCCAACCCCAACCGCGTTTCGCGCGTTGTGCTGCCCGTCACCGGGCGCGTTACCAGTGTGCTCGTCCGCCTGGGCGATTCGGTGAAGAAGGGCGATCCTTTGCTGACCATCGAAAGCCCGGACGCCGATGCCGGCGAATCCGCGTACCTTCAGGCCCAGGCTGCGCTCACCCAGGCACGCGCCAATCAGGTCAAAGCCCAAGCGGATTACGACCGGGCCAACGACCTGTTGTCGCACGACGCGGTGGCCAAGAAAGAAGTGCTCAACGCCGAAAACGCGCTGGCCCAGGCCAAGGCTGCCGTGGAGCAGGCGCAGGCCGCGCAGGAGCAGGCCGCGCGCCGCCTGGGCATCCTGGGGCTCAAGGCCGGCCGCTTTGGTCAGCAGGTGGTGGTGCCGGCGCCGCTCTCCGGCAAGGTACTGGAGATCAGCGTCACGGCCGGCGAATTTCGCAACGATACCAATTCCGCCGTCATGACCATCGCCGATTTGAGCACGGTCTGGGTCTCTTCGGATGTGCCGGAAAGCTCGATCCGCCTCATCCAGACCGGAGAACCGATCGACGTGACCCTGACGGCCTATCCGTCCGAAGTGTTCCGGGCTCGCGTGACCCGCATCGCCGATACGGTGGACCCGCAAACCCGCACGGTCAAAGTGCGCGCCGAGCTCGAAAACCGGCAGGGCCGTTTTCGCCCGGAAATGTTCGGCACGATCCGCCACATTGAATCCACCAAAAAGGTGGCGGTGCTTCCTGTCGGCGCCGTCCTGCACGGCGACGGCCGCGACCTGGTCTACGTCGAACAGGGCGCCGGCAGGTTTCTCGCCACGACGGTGACCGTCGGCAGCCGCGTGGGCGATGTCCTGCCCGTTTTACAGGGAGTCAAGGCCGGGGACCGCGTCGTGGTCGACGGCACCATGCTGCTTCAGGCCCAATAACCCAAGAACATGATTGCCAAGCTGCTCCGCTTTGCTCTGCAACAACGGTTTCTCTCGGTCGCCATGGGTCTCGCCATGGTCGGACTCGGTTTGTGGGCCTTCACCCAGCTTCAAATTGAGGCGTATCCCGATATCTCCGATACCCAGGTGGTGGTCATCACGCAGTTTCCCGGACGCGCCGCCGAGGAGGTGGAGCAGCAGGTCACCATCCCCATCGAGCGCGCGTTGAACAGCACTCCCAGCGTGATCGCGCGCCGCTCGCGTACCATCTTCGGCCTGTCCGTGGTGGAGCTGACCTTCGCCTACGGCACCAACGACTATTTCGCCCGCCAGGTAGTGCTCGAAAAGCTGCGCGACGCGGATATTCCCGATGGCGTCGCGCCCACGCTCGGTCCGCTCGCCACTCCGATCGGGGAGCTCTATCGCTACCAGGTGGTGGGCCAGGGCTACAACGATATGCAACTGCGCGAGCTCGAGGACTGG
>CAZMRK010000547.1:0-19234 GCA_964568355.1 uncultured Solibacteraceae bacterium
GTTTCGGGGACAGGCTACGTAACTCCCATGCGCCCATCAATCCGCCAGCGTCAACTGTCTTCCGTCGTCGACAGGCTTGCCTTTCGGCCCTCGTTTTCGAGGACGTAGCGATTCGTGCCTGGCGGTTTCCAACTCTCGCACGAACTCCTCGCTCGCTAACGGACGGCCGGTACGTGTTGCCTGCCGGATTCGTTCCAGCAACGCGGCGTCCTCGATGCCCTCCGACAGAGCTTCGCGCCATGCAGCCGGGTTCCAACGCTCGCTCCACTCCACGAGATCGAGAATGCCCGAACGGTCTGTTCCCGCGGCGTGCGCCGCTGCGCTCGACCAGGGCCAGGCGACGGCGTCCTGCACCAGTCCGGCGCGGACGGGGTTGAGTTCGATGTAGCGCAAGGCCTCCCAGTGGTGACGGTCATCCATGGGGCAGGAGAAGAAGCGGTTTTGCCACAAGTGGCCGGTTTCGCCGCGCCGGACATTCAGCCAGCGAGCGTAATCCACATGAGTGCGGCCGAAACACTTCGCCAACGCATTCGCCGTCGGCGGAGCCGCGATGAGGTGAACATGGTTGCCCATCAGGCAGTAGCCGGCGATCCGGACGCCGGACTCGCGTGTGTGCCGGGCGAGCAACTGCAGGTAGAAGGCGCGGTCGGCATCCTCGAAGAAGACGGTTTGACGGCGATTTCCTCGCTGGGTAATATGATGCCAGCAGCCTGGAACTACGACGCGGGCGATGCGAGCCATGAATAAATCAGTGGCTGGAAGGCTGGGAGATTCTCCGAGAAATCAGGAGTTTCGTAGCCTGTCCCCGAAAGGCGAAAGGACATCACACGCCCCAGCAGTAGTCTTCTACGGCTTTCTCGATCCCGGATTCGCTTTCCGAGAGGCGCATCAGCTCCAGCCGGACGGCGTCGACCAGGGCTTTCCAACTGGCTTCGATCACGTTGTCCGAAACTCCCACGGTGGACCAGCTCCGGCGATGGTCGGACCACTCGATCAGGACGCGCACCCGCGCGGCTGTCCCTTTGCGCGGTTCGAGCACTCGCACCTTGTAGTCGGTGAGACGCACGTTGGTGATCTGCGGATAGACCGAAGACAGGCACTTTCGCAGACATAGATGCAGGGCGTGGAACGGACCGTGTCCGGACGCGGTGGCCGTGTGGATGCCGTCCTGCGCCTGCACGATGACGTTGGCCGTGGAGCGGGAGTCGCCCGTGCCGGAGGTCTTGGTGGTGACCTCGTAGCTTTCCACGGTGAAGAAATTCACCCCGGGATGCAGCGCCTCGCGCACCAGCATCTCGAATGTGCCCTCGGCGGCTTCCAGTTCGTAGCCGTCGTATTCCATCTGCTTGATGCGCTCCAGCAGTTCGCGGCGCGCTTCTTCGGTGAGCCGCTCGGCCAGCCCGTACTGCTTCAGTTTATAGAGCACGTTGCTGCGTCCGGAAAGGTCGCTCACCAGCACGCGCTGGCGATTGCCCACGGATTCGGGCCGTACATGTTCGTAGGTGGCCGAATCCTTCAGGACCGCGCTGACATGGACACCGCCTTTATGCGCGAAGGCGCTATGCCCGACAAACGGCTGATCGTTGGGCAGCGGCAGATTGGCCAACTCCGCGATGAAGCGCGCCGTCGCCGCCAGGCCGGCCAGCTTTTCCGGACCTACGGTGGTGTGCCCCAGCTTCAGCTCCAGGTTCGCGATTACGGTCGCCAGGTTGGTGTTGCCGCAGCGCTCGCCGTATCCGTTGAGGCAGCCTTGCACGTGCGTCACGCCGGCTTCCACCGCGGCGATGGTGTTCGCCACGGCCACGCCGGAATCGTTGTGCGTATGGATGCCCAGAACGCCATCGAAGCGGCTGCGCACCTCCGCCACAATCTCCACCAGCCGCCCGGTCAGGGTGCCGCCGTTGGTGTCGCAGAGGCACAGCACATCCGCTCCGGCGTTCCTGGCCGCTTCGAGCGTGCGCAGCGCGAACGGCGCGTTACTCAGATAGCCGTCGAAGAAGTGCTCGGCATCGTAGACCACTTCTTTTCCGTGATCTTTGAGGTAGCGCACTGTCTCGGAGATCAGCTTGAGATTTTCCTCCTCGCTGACACCGAGCGCCCGCTCGGTATGAAGATCCCAGCTCTTGCCGAAGATCGAGACCACCGACGTGCCCGCACTCACCAGTGCTTGCACGTTGCGATCCTCTTCCACGCGATTTTTGGCAAAACGCGTGGAGCCGAAAGCAGTGAGCTTGGCGTGCTGCAGCTTCAAGCCCGCGGCACGGGTGAAGAACTCCTTGTCCTTTGGATTGGAGCCCGGCCAGCCGCCTTCAATATAGTCAATCCCCAGCTCATCCAGCTTGTGGACAATCAGCAGCTTGTCGTCCACGGAGAACGAGACAGCCTCACCCTGCGTGCCATCCCGAAGAGTCGTGTCGAACGTGAAGATCTTCATAAGAACCCAAACCGGAACCGGGAGCAGGAGCTTCGCAGTCCCACTCCCGCCCCCATGCTTCTAGCCTTTTACCGCCGCAGCCTCTTCCGGCACGCCGGCTTCTTTTTTCTTCTTCAGGAAGGTCATCATGGCGCGCAGCTCGCGGCCGACTTCCTCGATCGGCTGGTGCTTTTCCTTCTCGCGCATGGCCAGGAACTGGTGCCGCCCGCTGCGATTCTCGCCCATCCACTGGCGGGCGAACTCGCCGGACTGGATCTCGCTCAGAATCTTGCGCATCTCGGCTCGGGTCTGCTCGTTCACAATGCGCGGCCCGCGCGTGTAATCGCCGTACTCGGCCGTATCCGATACCGAAAACCGCATATAGCCGAGGCCGCCTTCGTAGATCAGGTCGACGATCAGCTTGAGCTCGTGCAAGCACTCGAAGTAGGCGATCTCGGGCGCATAGCCGGCTTCCACCAGAGTCTCGAAACCGGCACGGATCAGCGCGGAAACGCCGCCGCACAGCACGGTCTGCTCGCCGAACAGGTCGCTCTCCGTCTCTTCCCGGAAAGTGGTTTCGATGACGCCGGCCTTCAGGCAGCCCAGCGCCAGGCCGTAGGCCAGAGCGCGCTCCAGAGCCTTGCCGGAAGGATTCTGGTGCACGGCGACCAGGGCCGGAACGCCCACGCCCTCGGTATAGAGCTCGCGCACGCGATGTCCCGGCGCCTTGGGAGCGATCATGGAAACATCCACGTTCTCCGGAGGCTTGATCTCGCCGAAGTGGATCGCAAAGCCGTGGGCAAACATCAGCGTCTTGCCGGCACTCAGGTGAGGAGCAATCTCATTGCGGTAGAGATCGCCCTGAATGTGGTCCGAAACCAGGATCATGATGACATCGGCGGCCTTGGCGGCCTCGGCGGTGGTCAGCACCTTAAGCCCGGCGTTCTCCGCCTTCGACCAGGATTTGCTTCCCGGATACAGGCCCACCACCACGTCCACGCCGGAATCGCGCAGGTTGAGCGCGTGCGCGTGCCCCTGGCTGCCATAGCCGATGATGGCCACGGTCCGGTCCTTCAGCAAGCTCAGGTTTCCATCTTTCTCGTAATAACGTTTAGCCATTCAAAACTCCGTCTTTTTCCTCTTCAGTCGTCTTGGCCGTGCCTCTGGTGAAGACCGGAGGTTGCAGGCGCAACTTCTTGGCTTCCAGAGCCATGGCTACCGAGCCCGAGCGCGTGCACTCGATCTCGCCATAGCTGCGCATGACATCGATAAATTCGTCCAGCTTCTCGGAATCGCCGGTTGCTTCCAGGGCGAACCCTTCGATGGAAGAATCCGCCACGCGCGCTCCGAAAATTTCCGCTTCCTTTAGTATGGCGGTACGCGACTCCTGCGGCGCGCGTACCTTCAGCAGAACCAGTTCCCGGGTGACGGACCGCTCCTCGGTCAGATCGGTGGCTTGCAGCACGTTGATCAACTTGTTCATCTGCTTGATCACCTGCTGCCGGAGCGTCGCATCCACATCGACGGCGATGGTCATGCGCGAGAGCGCCGGGTCGAGCGTGCGGGCCACGGTAAGGCTTTCGATGTTGTAGCCGCGGGCGCTCAGCAGCCCGGTAACCCGCATCAGGGCGCCAGGCTTGTTTTCCACTAACAGTGAGATAACCTGCAACATAGGTCGGTTCATCCTTTGCGGGCAGCGTCTATTTCGGCACCGCCACCGGTTGCGGCGGTCCCAGCACCATCTCGTTGATCGCCCCGCCGGCGGGCACCATCGGATAAACACATTCGAACGGCGAGACCTTCACGTTGAGGAGATAGGGTCCGGGCTCACGCACGGCTTCTTCCAATGCCGGAGCGAGGTCCCAGGGCTTCTCCACGGTGCGCCCTTTGAAGCCGTAAGCGCCGGCCAGTTTTTCCGCGTCCGGGAAGCAGTCGAGCTGCACGGCGCTCATGCGATTGTTGTAGAACAGCTCCTGCCACTGGCGCACCATGCCCAGATAGCCGTTGTTCATCACGACGATCTTGATGGGCAGGCCGTAGTTGACCACGGTGGCCAGCTCGGGGATGGACATCTGGAAGCCGCCATCGCCCACGATGGAGAAGACCAGCTTGTCGGGCCGGGCGAACTGGGCGCCGATGGCCGCCGGCAGCCCAAAGCCCATCGAACCCAGGCCGCCGGAATTGATCCACTGCCGCGGCTCGGAGAAGCGAATGAGCTGCGCCGCCCACATCTGGTGCTGGCCCACGTCGGAGGTGACGATGGCCTTGCCGCCGGAGAGACGATCGATCTCCTGCATCAAGTGCTGCGGCTTGATCTCCGTATCGGAGACCACCGGCGCCAGCGGATGCTCTTCCTTCCAATCGCGAATCTGCTTCCACCAGGCGCGGCGCGCGGCGGAAACCTGCGGATCTTCGGACGGGCGCGTCTCTTCGAGCACGTTGTTGAGCTTTGCCAGCACGCGCTTCACATCGCCCACGATGGGCACATCGGCCGCACGGTTCTTGCCGATCTCCGCCGGGTCGATGTCCACGTGGATCACTTTGGCGCGCGGCGCAAAGGCCGCCAGCCGGCCGGTCACGCGGTCGTCAAAGCGGACGCCCAGGGCCACGATCAGATCGCAATGGGTGAGCGCCATGTTGGCCGCGTAGCTGCCGTGCATGCCGGGCATGCTGATGAAATTCGGATGGGTGGCCGGAAGCGATCCCAGACCCATCAGCGTGGTCACCGCCGGACTGTCGGTATACTCCACGAACTCCCGCAACTCCGCGGCTGCTTCGGCGGCAACAATGCCGCCGCCGGCATAGACCAGAGGGCGGTAGGACTCCCAGATCAGTTGCGCCGCGCGCCGGATCTGCCCGGTGTGGCCTTCGGTGTAGACCTTGTAGCCCGGCAGATGCACGCTGGTCACCGGCTGATAGTGACCCTGGCCCTGGAATACATCCTTGGGGATGTCCACCAGCACCGGTCCCGGACGGCCGCTGGCGGCGATATAGAACGCTTCGTGAATGATCTGCGGCAGATCTTCCAGTTTCTTCACCAGGTAGTTGTGCTTGGTGCAGGAGCGCGTGATACCAAACGTGTCGGCCTCCTGGAAGGCGTCGCTGCCGATCAGCTTGCTGGTGACCTGGCCGGTGAGCGCCACAATGGGGATCGAATCCATCAAAGAATCCACCAGGCCGGTGATCAGGTTCGTGGCGCCCGGTCCGGAGGTGGCGCAGCAGACGCCTACCTTGCCCGTGGCCCGCGCGTATCCTTCCGCCGCGAAGCATGCGTTTTCTTCGTGGCGCACCAGCACATGACGGATGTGGTGGTCGTAGAGAGCGTCATAAAACGGGAGCGTGACGCCGCCGGGATATCCGAAGAAGCAATCCACGCCTTCCCGCGCCAGACATTCCAGCAGCATTCTTGCGCCGCTTGTCAACGTTGCCATAGTTTCTGCCTTCCCGTACTCCTCAAAATTCACCGCCAAACAATAAAAAAGGCCACCAGCCGGCTTGGTTCGCCCCGCTGGTGGCCTCCGGATTTTTTCTCCGAAGCGGCCTCAAGCGGGGCCGGCTACGAGCACTACGATAATAATGATGCCTACAGGGATAGAGAACAGGCTCAGGTTGAAGAGGGAAAAGAGGCGGCCTGTCGTGCTTTCGTGCATGTTACTACGTTCGAGTTTAGCCTACAAGTTTTTGAAATGCAAGCAGGGTAGTCTATAACAAATATTAATGGATACCTTTGTCGTATCGAATGGCACGGGGAAGCCGCGCACTCCAGGTGTTTACCGCAACTTTCTGCTCGCTTCCCGGGTCTGAATCTCTAAGAGGTTAGTTACAAAATGATTGCTCGTATTCTTGCTACCACGACGCTCGTGGTGTGCCTGGGCCTGCCTTTGCGCGCGCAACTCGCGAACACAACCGCGCTGGTAGGCAACGTGGCCGATCAGGAAGGCGCCGCGATGTCCGGCGTCACCGTGACCGCAGTGAACGAGGGCACCCACGACACCTATACGGCCGTTACCAACGCAGAAGGGTATTACAACATTCAATTCATTCGTATTGGGACCTACACCGTCACCGCGGCGGAAAGCGGGTTCCAAACGATGCGGCAGACCGGCATTCTTGTCCAGACCAACCAGGCCGTACGCGCCAATTTCACCTTGCGCGTAGGACAAGTGCAGCAGCAGATCACGGTCAGCGGCGGCGTGCCGCCCCTGGCCACCGACGATGCCAGCCTCAGTGAGATCATCAGCCAGACTTCCACTACGGAACTGCCCTTGAACGGACGCGATCCGCTGCAACTGGCGGTTACCACTCCCGGCGTCATTCCCGGTATGAAGACTTCTTCCGGCAATCCCGGAGGCGGCGAAGACTTTATCGGCGCCGGCACGCGCGAGATTCAGAACAGCATTTCACTCGACGGCGTCAGCATCATGAACAACCTGATTACCACCACTACATTCCGGCCGTCTGTGGATGCAGTCCAGGAGTTTCAGGTGCAAACCGGCACCTATCCGGCTCAATACGGCGGCTACATGGGCGTGCAGATGAACGTGGTGACCAAGAGCGGTGTCAACGATTTTCATGGCGCCGCCTGGGAGTTCCTGCGCAACGACAGGCTCGACGCCAGGGGATTCTTCGAGGATCCCTCTTCGCCCAAGAGCCCCTTCCGCCAAAACCAGTTCGGCGGCGAATTTGCCGGTCCGCTGCTGATTCCGAAACTGTACAACGGCCGCGACAAAACCTTCTTCATGATGGACTACGAAGGACTGCGCCAGTCGCAGAGCCTGGCTGCGCTCGATACCGTTTTGACTCCGCAGATGCGCCAGGGCGACTTTTCGCAGATTTCGACGCCCTTAACGGATCCCCTGAACGGCGGAGTCCCTTTCGCCGGCAACCAGATCCCGCAATCGCGGCTCTCCCCGCAGGCGCTCAGCGCTTTGCAGTACATGCCGCAGCCCAACCTGCCCGGCATCAGCAATAACTACCTGGCCAATGTGAGAAGCGCCAACACCACGAACCAGGTGATCGGACGCGTGGACGAGAATATCGGCCAGTGGACGCGCCTGTTTTTCCGGTACGCCTGGGAGAATACGACGCTGCTGAACGGCAATACCAACCCGTTCAATGGCTACAACCAGCCGGTGCACGACGACAATTTCGTTATCGGCTACACCCGCACCTTCAGCGCCTCCATCGTGAACGATGCGCGCTTCGGGCGGCAGCATACCACCATCGATTCAGTGAACTTCTTTAACAGCGCGGACCAGGCTGGGGCCGGCAGCAGCATCGGCATCCCCGGCTTCACCACGGACGCCAGCAATCCCGGGCTGCCCAATCTTACCGTCGCGGGCTATATGCCCATCGGCGGCCAGAACATGGCCAGCACGAACTGGTATCAGACGGATAGCACCTGGCAGGGCACCGATGTACTCAGCATCAATAAGGGAGCCCACAGCCTGGCGGCCGGCGTGGAGATCCGCAAACTCATCACCTTGCGCACCGCCAACAACAACCCGCGCGGCCTGTTCAGCTTCACCGGACAACTGAGCGGCAATGCCGCCACCGACCTGATGCTCGGATTGCCGCAGCAGGTGACCACGCCCGGTCCGCTTGTTCCCGGCGGAGTGGCCGAATACCGCGACGGTTTCTTCGTGCAGGACAAGTGGCAGGTAACGCCCAAGCTGACCCTGACCATGGGCCTGCGCTACGAGCTGAACACGGTACCGGAATCCACCAACGGCAATGCCACGCGGCTGAACCGCGACCTGACCGGCTTCGTGCCCACCCAGGTGCCGCAGCAGATCGGGCTCATCGATCCCAACCACCACGATTTCGCGCCCCGTTTCGGTTTTGCCTGGCGCGCTCCCGGCAGTTTCATCGTGCGCGGCGGCTACGGCATTTACTACAATCCGAACCAGCTCAATACGTACACGCTGCTGACCACCAATCCGCCCTTCAGCACCATTTACACCTATGACGCCAACCTGGCGAGCGGGCTGCTGCTGTCACTGAGCAATCCGACCCCTTCAGGCGCGCAGGCGGGGACCGCCAAGCCCAATGCGGTATCGCCGAACTGGCATCTGCCGGACGCCTACATGAATCAGTGGAGCGTTGACGTGGAGCATGCTCTCTGGCACAATGCCGGCCTGGACGTGCAATACCTGGGCTCCCATTCGCTGCACCTGGACCGCAGCTATTACAACAACACACCGCTGCCGGGGCCGGGGCCGGTGGCCGATCGCCGCCCCAACAGCGCCTTCAGCACGATCCGCATCATTCAGAACGATGAAATCGCCAACTATCAGGCTTTGAACGTGGTACTGCGGCAGCGCACCAGCCACGGCCTGACGTTCCTACTCAGCTACACCTGGTCGCACGCGCTGGATGTTTCCACTGATTCCAATGGCGGCGGAGCTCCGATGGATCCTTACAACTGGCGCGGCGACTACGGCAATTCCAACTGGGATCTTCGCCATCGTTTCGTCGCCAGTTACATCTACGACCTGCCGTTCTTCCAGCATTCGGGGCACCGGTTTTTGCACGCCATTCTGGCGAACTGGCAGGTGAACGGGATTACCACCATCCAGACCGGGTTTCCGTTCAATGTGACCATCCCCGGCGACCAGGCCAACACGGGAGTCGGAAACCAGAGGCCTGACCTGGTGAGCGCGCCTTCGGCCAACTGCGGCAGCGGTCATCTTTCCGGCTGTATCTCCTCCGGCGCGTTTGTCCTGCCTGCCCTATATGCCTATGGCAACGCGGGACGGAACCTGCTCTACGGACCCGCTCATGCCACCACGGATTTCTCTCTGTTTAAGAACATCCCCCTGCACGAGCGCGCCAAACTGCAGATCCGCAGCGAGTTCTTCAATATCTTCAACACCCCGTACTTTGCCAATCCCAACGCGGTTCTGGGAACCTCGGCGTTCGGCACCATCTCCTCCACACTGAACAACAACCGGCAGATCCAGTTTGCGCTGAAACTTACTTTCTGACGAGTTGCCAGTTTGCGGAAGAAATCCTGTGGGGCGGGCACCTCTGGCCGGGCAGGTTTCGGCCGGCGAGGGCGCCGGCCGCGGTCGGGGGGGACCGCCCCACGGTAACTCTAGTGAAATCAGTTTCAAAACACACACCGCCGCACCGTTTTCCCAGACCGTCCAAAGCCCTGGCCTCCCACTCAGCCCTCCTATTCTCCATTCCCCGTTGAAAATCTCCCCGTTCGATGGATTGCCATTTATTTCAATGGCTTGAAGGCGGCAAGATACACGCATTGGGTAAAAGAGAGAACTGCCTGTATTCTGCACTCGCGAGGAAGATATGAGCACTCAGCCATTTGAACCGAAACCCGCCTCCCCCGCCAGCCTGATCCAGATTGGCACCGGAATCGAAGATGTCATCCAAAAGCGTCTTGCCGAGGAACGCGCCCGGCTGGAACGCGAAGCTGGTCTCGCCAAGCGGGAATTGCATCATTTCAAGCGGCCAGCCGAGCGCTCCTTCACGAAAGACCAGCGCGAGCGGACCACGCTGCTGTTCGGCGGTCTTACCTGGAAACATGAAAAGCTGGTGCACGGCGCGCTGGAGGGCCTGGGCTACCGCGCCGAGGCTGTCCCGACTCCCAATGTCCGCGCCTTCCAGGCCGGAAAAGAGTACGGCAACAACGGCCAATGCAATCCCACCTACTTCACCGTAGGCAACCTGGTGCAATTTCTCCAGTCGCTCGAGGAGCAGGGACTCGCCAAGCAGGAAATCATCGACCGCTATGTGTTCTTCACGGCCGGCGCCTGCGGCCCCTGCCGCTTCGGGATGTATGAAGCGGAGTACCGCCTGGCACTGCGCAATGCCGGCTTCGATGGCTTCCGCGTGCTTCTGTTCCAGCAGTCCGGCGGCCTGAGCCAGTCCGACGCCGAGGCCGGGCTGGAGATGAACCTCGACTTCTTCCTGGGTATCCTGAACGCGCTCAACTGCGGCGATGTGTTGAACGAAGTCGCCTACACTCTGCGCCCCTATGAGGTGGTGCCCGGCGAGACGGATCAGAAGCTCGACGCAATGATGGACTACCTCCACGAGGTATTCCGCAAGAAACAGCCCTGGAAGCTTGGCGAAGAGTTAGGGAAATACCTGGGCGGCTTTAAGGATACTACCGAATACATCGGCAAGTTCGTCAACCAGTTGAAAGGCGAGGACTACCTGCCGGCTCTGCGCCGCTGCCGCGATCAGTTCAACGAGATTGAGATCGACCGCCTGCGGGTCAAGCCGATCGTGAAGATCACCGGCGAGTTCTGGGCCCAGACGACCGAGGGCGACGGCAACTTCAACATGTTCCACTTCCTGCAAAAGGAAGGCGCCCAGGTTCTGGTGGAGCCTATCGGCACCTGGATTATGTACATGCTGCACCAGGTTGTCCAAAAGTACCGCGACCTGAAGGGCCTGGATGAAGGCGCTGTCATGCCGCCGCTGTGGCGGCTCGACAAACGCGCCAAGATCGAATGGAACTTCCGGCAGAAGGTGGCCAAGCTGAAATTGGCTGAAGCCATTTTCAAGAACGAGTACCACAAGATCGTGGACACGTTCGAAGGCACAGCCCACCACCTGGCCGACCAGTACGAGCTCCAGCGCCTGGGCCATCCCTTCTACAACTCCCGCGCCGGCGGCGGCGAAGGCCACCTCGAGGTTGCGAAGAATATCTATTACTGCAACAAGGACCTGGCGCACATGGTGCTGTCGCTGAAGCCCTTCGGCTGCATGCCTTCCACGCAGTCCGACGGCGCCCAATCGGCGGTAGTCAGCAACTACAAGGACATGATCTACCTGCCGGTGGAGACTTCCGGCGAAGGCGAGATCAACGCCCATTCCCGCGTGCAGATGGCGCTGGGCGAAGCCAAGGCGAAAGCCAAGAAGGAATTTGCCGAGTGCCTGGAGCGGGCCGGTCTGACGCTCGATCAGGCGCGCGCCTACGTCGAGGCACATCCGGAGATGAAGCGGCCCATGTACCACGTGCCGCACACGTCCGGCGTGGTCGGCATGGCGGCCAATTTCGTGCTGCATATCGCCGAACGGATGAAGGCGGAGAAGGCCGCTTGACGCGGTCCGGCCATTGTTCCAGAGATTAGGAAAACCAAGACATGGAGAAACACTTTTTCATCGGCATGGATGTGGGTTCCACGACGGTCAAAGCCGTGGTGGTGGATGTGGCCACGGACCAGATCGTGTGGTCGGACTATCAGCGCCATGACACCAAGCAGCCGGAAAAGGTGCTGGAGTTCCTCAAGCGCTTTGAAACCGAGGTAGAGGGCTTCCGCGCGCAGAACTCCCGCATGTTCATCACGGGTTCGGGCGGCAACGGCATGAGCAAATACCTGGGCGCGAAGTTCGTCCAGGAAGTGAATGCGGTCTCCCTGGCGGTGGAAAAGCTGTATCCCGAGGCCGGCTCGGTGATCGAACTAGGCGGCCAGGACGACAAGATCATCATCTTCAAGACCGATCCGGAGACCTGCCGCAAGAAGAAACTGCCCTCCATGAACGACAAATGCGCGGGCGGTACCGGGGCGGTGATCGACAAGATCAACGCCAAGCTACGCATCCCGGCGGAACAGCTTTGCCAGATGGGGTATAAGGGCCTGAAGCTGCATCCGGTAGCCGGCAAATGCGGTGTATTTGCCGAGACCGATATCAACGGCTTGCAGAAGATGGGGGTTCCGCCCGATGAGTTGATGGCCTCGCTGTTCGAAGCCATCGTCATGCAGAATCTCTCCGTGCTCACGCGCGGCAACACGTTGCAGCCGGTGGTCCTGCTGCTGGGCGGTCCCAACACCTATATCAAGGGGATGCGCGATTGCTGGAAGCACAACATCCCCAAAATCTGGGAAGAGCGCAACACACCGCTGCCGGAAGGAGTTCCGCCGGAGGATCTGATCCAGACACCGGACAACGCCCAGTACTTCGCGGCCCTCGGATCGGTGGAGTTCGGCAAGACCGAGGATGAAGGTGTAGGCCAGTACACAGGTTGGGAAAAGCTGGAGTGGTATATCACCGTCGGCCGTGAAGAAGAAAAGAAGAAGCGCGGCGGCACGGGCGGCCTGGCCAAGGACGACGAAGATCTGGCCGCGTTCAAGACCAAGTATCGTCACAAGAAATTCATTCCTGCGACGTTCCAGCCGGGCGAAGTAGTGGAGGGTTTTGTAGGCCTTGACGGAGGCTCCACTTCCACCAAGGCCGTTCTGCTCTCCAAGGATGACAAGCGCACGGTTCTGGCCAAAACTTATCAGCTTTCGAAGGGCAATCCCATTGAGGACACCATGGAGGTCCTCCACAAGCTGGATAAGCAGATCCGCGACCAGGGTGCGACGCTCAAAATTCTGGGCGTGGGCACCACGGGTTACGCCAAAGACATTCTGAAGGACGTCATCGGCGCCGATGCCGCGCTGGTCGAGACCGTCGCCCACACCCAGGCCGGCTTACACTTCTACGATGACGTGGACGTTATTTGCGACGTCGGCGGCCAGGACATCAAGATCATCATCCTGAAAGACGGACGCGTCAAAGATTTCAAGCTCAACACCCAGTGTTCGGCGGGCAACGGCTACTTTCTGCAATCCACCGCGCAAGGCTTTAACGTGGCGGTGGAGCAGTATGCCGACGTTGCCTTCGGCGCCAAGGGCTATCCCTCCTTCGGCTACGGCTGCGCGGTCTTCATGCAGTCCGATATCGTCGATTTCCAGCGCCAGGGATGGAAGCCGGAAGAAATCATGGCGGGGCTGTGCAACGTATTGCCGAAGAACATCTGGCTCTACGTCTCGCAGATTCCGAACCTCTCCGCCATCGGCCGCCGCTTCCTTCTGCAGGGCGGGACTCAGTACAATCTGGCGGCGGTGAAATCGCAGGTCGATTTCATCGAGTCCCGGTTCAAAGGCAAAGAGGTCAAGCCCGAGGTCATCGTGCACGAGCACTGCGGGGAAGCCGGAGCCATCGGCGCCGCGCTCGAAGCCGGCCGCCTCTGGGATAACGGCCGCCAGACCACGTTTATCGGGCTGGAGGCGATCTCCGGAATTCAGTACAAGACCACCCGCAACGAAAGCACCCGCTGTTATTTCTGCAAGAACAAGTGCCTGCGGACATTCATCGACGTCAAGACCAGTATCGTCAACCTGGAGTACAAGCCTCCGGCCAAGACCAAGGTGCCGCTCGAAGCCGGCGCCCAGCGCCTGATCATCGCTACGTGCGAAAAGGGCACGGTGGAAAACATCGATGACATGCGTCAGATCAAGGGCACCCTCGACAAGATTAAGAAGGCCAATCCGAACTTTGTCGAACTGGGCGCCAAGGCTGTTTTCCGCGTCCCGGATGTTCCCGTGGTGGCCGACCCGCTGCCCAAGTTTGCCTTCACCTCCGCGCAGAAGAAGCGCGTGGAACTCATGAAGAAGCGCTCGGAGATCCGCATCGGGATGCCGCGCGTTCTGAACATGTACTCCATGACGCCGGTTTTCACGGGCTACTTTGCGGCGCTCGGCCTGAAGCCCGAGAACCTGGTCTACTCGGATTACACCAGCGAGCAGCTTTACAAGGAAGGCGCCAAGCGCGGCGCCATCGACCCCTGCTTCCCTTCCAAGCTGGGCATCCCGCACGTGCACAACCTGCTCTATACGGTGCACGCCAAGAAAGCGCTGGACATCATCTTCTTCCCGATGATCGACTGCCTGACCAGTGATTTACAGAACATACAGGCGAGCCGCTCCTGCCCCACCGTTGCCACTACGCCGGAAGCGGTGAAGGCAGCTTTCACCAAGGAAGGCGACATCTTTCAGGAGAAGGGCGTGCTTTTCCTGGATACATTTGTAAATCTTTCGAAACCCGATCTCTTCGAACGCCAGATGTTCGATCAATTCAAGGACGTGCTGGGTCTTTCGCCGGAAGAGAACGCGCGCGCGGTGGCGGAGGGCTATCGGGCGCTCGACCTGTTCAACAACGTGACCATGCGCGGCACCGCTCGCGAGGTCCTGGAGCAACTGGAACGCGAGGAACGGCTGGGAGTGGTCTTGCTGGGCCGTCCGTATCACAACGACCCCGGCGTGAACCACGAGATTCTGGAGGAGTTCCAGAAGTTGGGCTATCCGGTCTTCACCCAGGACTCCCTGCCAATTGACGATGACATGGTCTGGCGGCTGTTCGGGGAAGAGGTACAAACCGGGGAGATTCCACATCCGATGGCCATCACCGATGTGTGGAAGAATTCCTACAGCGAGAACACGTCGCGCAAGGTTTGGGCGGCCAAGTATGTTGCCCGCCATCCCAACCTGGTGGCGCTGGAACTCTCCAGCTTCAAGTGCGGCCACGACGCTCCGATCTATAGTGTGGTAGAAGAGATTGTGGAGCATTCCGGCACTCCATATTTCTGCTTCAAGGATATCGACGAGAACAAGCCCACCGGCTCGATCAAGATCCGGACCGAGACCATCGGCTACTTCCTGAAGCGGTATCGTGAGGATATGGTGCGGAACAAGCAAAAGGCCAAAACGATCGAACAGCAATTGGCCGAGTTTGAAGCCCGCCTGCGCCGGCAACTGCTTCGTGAAAAGCTGGGAGCGAACGAGAAGGTCCGCGATGCTTACGAGCAGGGCGCCTTACCGACGATTCACGTCAGTATCGGAGCGATTGAAGCCGCGAAGCCGGCGCGCGAGTACGAACCAGTTTCCGGCGATTAAGTCAGTCTGTTGAGGTTGTGGAGGAGATCAAAAGCCCGGTCCCACGGAACCGGGCTTTTTTGCAAAACAAGCATCCCGGGCGGTTCACCCGTCCATTTGCAGAAACGCCTGTCCGGTTGGATCGCCGGCAACCTGCAAAAGATTCAGGGATTGTTCAAAAAAATGAAGGCTGTGCGCTACACACCGCGCACAGCCTTAAGTGCCCCTCACAAGGATTTCCAAAGAAGAAACAGCAGCCCGACAAGGAATCCGGCGGCCGCCTGATATTCCTCGTTTTTTAGATAAAGGGAGGGCTGAAAAGGTTGCGAAGATTTTTCCGCCCGCCAGCGGGGCCAAAGCGCCGGCACCCGGTCGGCGTACTCCGCGTACTCCGGGAAGAGGCGCCGGAGGTGCTGCTCCTCCAGTTCGATCACCGGCAGATAGATGAAAAGGAACACCGCGGCAAAGAGGATCCCCAGGCCGAGGCTGCGCGCCGCCACCACCAGACCTGCCGCCACCGACAAGGTTCCCAGATAAAGCGGATTGCGGGTGTGGGCGTATGGGCCCCCGGTCGCCAGTTGCTGATTCTTCGCCAGGTGGCCGGCAGCCCAGGCGCGCAAGGCCAATCCTGCCAGTGAGATAGGTGTGCCCCACCATAAGGAGGCCGGGTTCGGATGCGAAAACCAGGCGAATGCTGCTACCAGCAGAAAACCCGACGGCACGCGTAGCCGGGCGACAAAATCAGCGTAGGGCTTGGGGAACCGGTAATGGGGCATCAGGCCAGGCAGCCGGCGGAATGGCGGCTCGAAATCAGGTGCGCTTTCAATGCGGTGAACACCGTTTCGGGGGAGATCTCTTGCATACTGGGGTCGATATTGGCCAGCCGTTTATAGCTGGTGACCGCGCGCGGGCTGCGGAGCACGGTGAAGGTCTCTCCGTAGGGGCCATTGCGCGCCGGATCGGTCGGTCCGAACAGCGCCACTCCCGGCTTGCCGAGCGCCGCCGCAAGGTGCATGGGACCGCTGTCCACTCCTACCACGGCGGCTGCCTGGCGTGTGGCATGGATCAGCCCGCTGAGGCCGGTGGCGTTCGGCACCACGTCCGCAATTTCGGAGAATGCCGCCAGCGCCGCTGGTGGGCCGTTTAGCACCAGCGGAATCGCCAGCTCTTTCCGCAGCCGCTCTCCCAATTCCCGGAAGTATTCCAGGGGCCATTGCTTGGACTGCCATCCCGCCAGCGGCGAAGCCAGCACAAACGCACCATCGGGGAGCTGCCCTTCCGGTTTTCCCGGCGGCAAAGCGAAGCTGCGTAAAATACTTGACGCCCCCGCCGCCGCGGCCAGGTCCAGGTTCCGATCTACCACGTGCGCCGCCGTGCTGGCCGTCTTATTGGAATAGAAGAGCGCTGCTGCGCGCTCCCGCAACTGCGACTGATGAAATCCGAAGATGCGGTCCGCGCGCGAGAGCGAGGCCGTCAGCGCCGACTTGATCAGGCCCTGAAAGTCCACTGCAAAATCGTAGCGCCCCCGCCACAGTTCCCGGCAGCTTTCCCATAGGGAGGCCGGATTCCCGCGCCGCAGGCATACCACCCGGTCCACAAAGGGATTCTGTTCCAGCAGGGGATACCACTGCGGTTCGATCACCCAGGTGAGATGAGATCCCGGAAAGGAGTGCTTGAGCGACGCCACGGCCGGCAGCGTGTGCACGATATCCCCCATCGCGCCCAGCCGGACCACCAGAATCCGGCTGCCCGGGCTAGCCTGCTTGTCGCCGGTGTACATGTTCCACCAGTTGCCAGGACCGCCGCTCGTCCGCCGGCTCGAAATCGGCTACATTTTCGATCTGTAATGCTGCCAGAAGGGCTTCCCGTTTACCCGGCGCGGCAGTCACCACGTAGTCTATCACGCGGAGAGCCGCCGCCATTTCCGCTCTGGCGCGTTCGGACAGGATCGGCTCGGCGGGAGAACTGACCACGGCCAGCAGCTTGCCGCAGCCGGACTTCTTCCGCAGGCACTCCAGTTCGCGGGTCAGCCCCGCCAGCAGCACATCGAAATGGCCGGTGACCACCCCCAAAGGAGTACCCTCGCGGCGAAGCCGTTGGGCCAGTTCGATGGCGTCCTCGCGTGTCAGGATCTTGTTTCTGGTATCCACTCCGCTTCGCTCTCCCTCCAAAGTTCCAGTGCCAGGACACTCACCTGGTCCACGCTCACGCGCGTCATGCAGCGGTGATCGATCGGACACTCTCGCAGCAGGCACGGGCTGCACTCCACTTGCTCTCTCACCACCCGCGCCGAGGGTCCGGTGGGACCGGTGGTCACATGGTCGGTGGCGCCGAATACGGCCACGGTCGGAATCCCCAGGGCGGAGGCGATGTGCATCGCCCCGGAGTCATTGGTGAGGAACAGGCGGCAGGCGGCGGCCAGGTCCACGAACTCCGCCAGCGTGGTCTCGCCCGCAAAGTTGCGGGTGACCACGCCCGCCGCCTCGATCTCCCGGGCCACTTTTCCACATAACTCACGCTCCCCCGCGGAGCCAAACAGCGCGACCGCAGCGCCGTGCTCGCGCGCTACGGCCGAGGCGGCGGCAGCAAACCGCTCGGGCAGCCAACGCTTGGCATTTCCGTAGGCGGCTCCGGGGCTGACGCCGATCACCGGCGGCGAGATTCCCGCCTGGCTCAGTTTCCCGATGCCGTCAGCGCGGGCCCCGGCGATGCCATCCAGCCGGATCGCCTGGATCGGCGGCAAGGCGTGCAATACGCCGGCGCGTCTCAGAAGCTCCAGATAATAAAAGCGTTCGTGCCGTGGAATCTCACCCGGCTGGGGCACCGGAACGGCATCGGTCAGCAGCCAGCCCCGGCCGTCGCGGTTATAGCCGATCCGCCGGGGGATCCGCGCCATCCATACCAGAAGCGCGGCGTCGAACGCGTTTTGCAACAAAATGGCGCTATCGAAATCCTCTGCGCGCAATTTCGCCGCGAGGCTTCGCTTCGCGCCGAAGTCACGAAACCCCTTGCCAGGTGTATAGGACATCACCCGGCTGATCGAAGACTCCCGCGCGTACAAACCTGCCACCCAGGGGCGAGCCAGAACGGCGATATCGGCGTTCGGATAGCGCTCCCGCACGGCGCGGATCGCAGGCAGGGACATCACCGCGTCCCCCACCCAATTGGTGGCTCGGATCAGGATCTTGGTAGTGGATGCAAGCAGCCTTCTTATTCTATCAGGAGGGAGAAAGGGCGGACCGCGAAGTCCGCCCCCGTGAAAGAAAGCAGTTGAAGCTTAGAAGTAAAACTTCAACGCCAGTTGGATGTTGCGTTCGCCCTGGGAGGTGTTGATTTCTCCGAAGGTCGGCGAGGTAATGTTCCGGCTGCTGGGTGCATTGAAGGTGGGCGTGTTGGTCAGGTTGAACGACTCTGCCCGGAATTCGAAGTACTTCCGCTCGGTGATGGAGAACGTTTTGCCGAGAGAGAAATCGAAGCGGGTCAGACCGGGACCGCGGGTGACGCCGTTGCCGGAGTTCCCGAAGGTGAACTGGGCCGGCTGGGCGTAGGCCGAAGGATCCAGCCAATGGGCGCCCAGGCCAACCACTTCGGAATTGTGCGGCGTCCCGACCACATCCGCGCGATAGCCGCGCGAGAGGGTGCCGGATACGTCGTTGGCGGTGATCGTCAAGGGGAAACCGGAGTGCAGCGTCAGGATGCCTCCTGCCCGCCAACCACCCAGGATTCCGTTCACGATTGGATTCCAGCCGGCTCCCATCGCCTTGCCTTTACCGAACGGCAGTTCGTAGAAGAATGAGCCGGTGAACATGTGGGTGGCGTCGAAGTAAGTAGGACCCCACTCGCCGGCTCGATTGTAAAGGTTTTGCATGTAGGCAGACTGGCTGCCGGCCTGACCGCCTTCGCCGTAGTAACCGATTGCGTCCGACATGCCGTGCGACCAGGTATAGGCGAGGGAGTACTCGATGCCTGAAGCATAGCGGTGCCGCAGTTCCACTTGCAGGGCATTGTATTTCTGGTTGCCATTGGATTCGGTGCCGGAGATCTGCGTAATCTGGCTCACCAGCGTCGGATTGCCTGCCAGGTACGGGCTGGGCAGGATCTGTCCGTTGGAGAGCTGCTTCTGGAAATAAGGCATCGGGACCACCAAGTGGGT
>CAZMRK010000548.1:0-5499 GCA_964568355.1 uncultured Solibacteraceae bacterium
GAGCACGGCCACCATCGCCTCCATGTCGGCGCGCGCCGTCCTGGAGCCCTCGCTCGCCCGTTCGGCCGTGGCCGGGGCGGCCCTTTCCACCGTCGCCACCGTTGTCCTCATGGCGATCATCGTCGGAGTCACCAGCCTGCGCGTGTTGCAGCTTCTGGCGATCCCGCTCCTTTCGGCCGGCGCAGCCGCGCTGCTCTACGGCGGAATCCTGACCTTCCTCAGCGTTCGCCAGCCGGCGCCCCCATCCACGCGTCCGGGCCGACCCTTTGACCTCCGGACAGCCTTGCTGCTGGCCGCCACCATCGCCCTGGTCTTGCTGGTCTCCGCAGCCCTCAATGCCTGGCTGGGACAGGCCGGCGTTCTCGCCTCCACCGTGGTCGCCGGACTGGCGGATCCTCATGCGGCCGCCGTTTCGGTGGCCTCCCTGGTGGAATCGAACAAGCTGAGCGTTCCCGCGGCCGTGGCTCCTATCTTGGCTGCCTTCACCGCCAACACGCTGACCAAAATCGTGGTCGCCATTTCGAGCGGTGGACGCCGTTTTGCCTGGCAGGTCGTCCCGGGACTGTTGCTCGTCTGCGCGGCCGCCTGGCTGCCGCTCCTGTTCCTGCAAGGGAGTACCGCCGTGGCCGCTCGCTGACGTTACTCTTCGCGAAGGATCTCGAGCGGCTTCTGGCCCAGAATGCGGAAACTTGCCAGCCATCCCGCCGCATTGGCGACCAGCGCGGCCAGCACAATCGCCAGCACGTTCGGCAGTAGATCGAAGCGGAATTCCACGTTCAGCAGGCGTTTGAGAATCAGGCCGGAAAAAGCCGTAGCCAGCAGGCTGCCCAGCAATCCGGCCGCCGCCCCCAGCACCAGAAACTCGATCGAGAAAATGCCGGTCACCTGGCGCCGCGTGGCTCCCAGGGTCTTCAGGATCACCACTTCGCGTACCCGCCGGAAGCGCGTGCCCGCCACGCTCGAAGCCAGAATCACCATCCCTGCCAGAATCGCGAACAGCGAAATGAAGCGGATCACCAGCGCAATCTGATCCACCACCTGCTGCACGATTTCGAGCACGTCGGCCACGTTCACCACCGTCACCGTCGGGTAGCGGTCGTACACCACCCTCTGCAAGGCGGCCACCCGTCGCGGCTCCACCCGCACGCCGCCATAGTAGATCGCCGGATACCCATCTAGGCTGCCGGGACTGAAGACGAATTCGAACCGGCCCGCCATCCGCACCGATTCCATTCGCTCCACGCAGGCCACGCGATTTTCGAGCGTGCGCCCGGCGATCTCCCAGCGCAGGAGCGCTCCGGGCTTGACGTTGAGAATCCGCGCGGCTTCTTCGTGCACGCACACCTCCGGCGTTGCCGGCGTGCCGCTCCACCACGCTCCGCTGAGGATCTCGGTTTCTGGCGGCATCGCTCCCGCCCAGGTCACCGATCGTGTGCGCAGAAAGCGCCGTCCCCATTCCCGGAGCGGCAGTTTCTCTACCGGCACCTGGTTGATCGAGACCAGCCGCGCGGCCACCGAGGCCGCCACCTCCGGAGGCGATTGGATCCCCGGCTGGCTCTTCACCAAGTCGGTCAATGCCTGGCGCTCGGAAGCCGGAATGTCCAGCAGGAACACGTTGGGCATGCCCGGGGGAGCGCTGTTCATAATCTGCACCAGTAGCGAGCGCTGCAGCAGGTAGATGGAGAGGGTGAACATCACGCCGATGCCCAGTGCTACCAGGATCGTCTGCGCATGGTTGCCCGGCCGGTACAGATTGGCCAGCCCCTGCCGCAGTATCGTGGGCAAAGCGCGCCGGGTTCCCCGCAGGAAGCCTTCGAGGCCGCGCAGCAGCGCCCAGGCGATCCCCGCCAGCAGCGCCAGGCTGATCAGCAGGCCCCCCACGAAGTAAGCTCCCGTGCGCGCGGCTTCTCGCGGCGTCGTGCCCGCCAGCCACGCGGAGATCAGCCCCATGCCCAGCAGGATGGCGCCCCCGGCTACGATCGCTCCCCGCGAGCTTCTCCAGCGCGCCCTCCACGCCTTGCGATTCTCCGCCATATCGCGGCGAAAGATCACCGCCGGGCGGATCTCGCGGATGCCCAGCAGCGGCGGCAGCGTGAATAGCAGCGTGGTCAGCATCCCGATCGCCAGCCCTTGCGCGGCGGGTGCCAGGTCCAGGCCGGCGCTCGCGGTCAGTTGAAAATAACGGCGGATAAGCAGGGGAAACGTGTACTCCACCGCGCCGCCTACCGCGATGCCCAGCAGTCCGCCCGCCAGTCCCAGCATCAAGGTCTGCGCCAGGTAGATCCGCAGCACCTGGCCGGAGGAAGCGCCCAGGCATTTCAAGATCGCGATCGAATCCAGCTTCTGCTGCAGATGCGCCTGCATGGCGGTGGCCACGCCCAGCGCGCCGACAATCAGGGCGATCAGGCTGATCAGGCTGAGAAACGTGGTGGCCCGGTTGAGGCCGCGCGTGATGATCGGGTGCGTCTCGCGGTAGTCCGCGATCGTCGCCTCCGGAAAATCGCGCTTCAGCGCCATCCGCACTTCCTGGATCGGCGGCCCGCCCGGCGCCAGGCGGAACAAAAAACGCTGCGAGGCGCGGCTGCCGGTCGTAATCAGTCCCGTGCGGTCCAGGCCGGCGCGCGTGAGCATCACTCGCGGACCCACGTTGAGGCTGCCGGTCATGCGGTCCGGCTCGGAGGCCAGCACGGCAGCGATGCGAAACTCCTGGCCGCCCAGATTGAGAGGGTCGTCTACGCGCACGTGCAGCCGCATCAGCAGATCTTCGGAGACCGCCGCCGATCCGCTATCCAGCACACGCGCCAGCGATCCCGGCGGCTCCAGTTTGACCGTTCCATAAAACGGGTAGAGCGCCGGGTCGACCGCCTTCACCGAGATCAGCAGCGGAGTGGCCGTCGTCGCCGAGGAGGCCATGGTTACCGTCTCGGTCACTTGCGTCGAGCGCACGCCGCGCCGTTCCAGCCTTTGAATCAGGGCCTTTTGCCGGTCATCGGGGAGAGCGAAGACGCGCAGCGAGAGATCCGCGGCCATCAGCGTACGCGCTTCGCGCAGCAGCATCGCCCGAAAAGTCCGGCTGAAGCTGCGCACCCCGGTCAACGAGCCGACCCCCACTGCTACCGCCAGAATCACAAACAGAAACTTGCCCGGGGACGCGCGGGCATCCCGCCATGCCAGTTTCAGCGCGGTCGTCCATGCCAGCCCGGCGCTCATCGCGGCTCATCGGCCACCACCACGCCGTCGCGCAGCACAATGCGGCGATCGGCGTTGGCGGCCAGTTCCCGGTCGTGGGTGACCAGCACCAGCGTGGTGCTCTCCTCGCGGTTGAGCTTCAGGAGCAGTTCCAGCACCAGGCGCCCGTTTGCCGTGTCCAGGTTGCCGGTTGGCTCATCGGCCATCAGAATCGGCGGCCGCACCATAAAGGCGCGTGCCAGCGCTACCCGCTGCTGCTCACCGCCGGAAAGCTGCACCGGATAGTGGTCCCGCCGGTCCAGCAGACCCACTCGTTTCAGCAGTTCTGCCGCGCGCGATGGACCCTCGGCGCCATCCATCCCGGCCAGCTCCATCGGCAGCAGAACGTTCTCCTCGGCCGTCAGCGTCGGAATCAGGTGATAGGACTGAAAAACGAAGCCGATCTTGCGTCCCCGTAAGAGCGCCAGTTCGTCTTCCTTCAATCCCGTGATGTCCGTACCGTCCAGCAGAATGCGGCCCGACGTCGGGACATCCAGGCCGGCCAGCAGGCCGAGCAGCGTGCTCTTGCCGCTGCCCGATGGCCCCATCACCGCCACGAACTGCCCCTTGGGCACATCCAGGTTGATGCCGCGAAGAATCTCCACGTGGTGGGTGCCGGTGTCGATGGACTTGGTGAGATCGCGAACCTGAATCACAAAGGGGTCTGTGTTTATTATGGCATTGTGAGAAGGCTCGCTTGGTGGTTGACGGCATTCCTGGTGTTGGCCGGGTGCGGCAAAGAGCCGGAACCATCCGTCTCCTCGTCTCCGGCGGCAGCGGCCCCCGCGCAGGCGCCCCCGGCCGGACGAACCGCCGCCGACACCCGCCCGGTCATCGTCGCCTTTGGCGACAGCCTGACTGCCGGTTTCGGCCTGGATCCCGGCAAAAGTTACCCCGATTTTTTACAAAAGGAGCTCGACAGCCGCGGCTACCGGTGGCGCGTGGTGAACGCCGGCGTCAGCGGCGACACTACTTCGAGCGGGATGGCCCGGATGGATGCCGTGATCGCCGAACATCCAGCCATCGTGATCCTGGAGTTCGGCGGAAACGACGGTCTGCGCGGCCTCCCCCTGGCCAGTACCCGCGAGAACCTGGAGCAGATGATGGTCGCTCTCCAGAAAGCCGGGGCCCGCGTCGTGCTGGCCGGCATGACCCTGCCGCCCAACTACGGCCCCGCCTATATCCGCCCGTTCGAACAGATCTACCGTGACCTGGCGGCGCGCCATCGCGTCGCCTTGATTCCGTTTCTGTTGGAAGGAGTGGCCGGTACCACCCAATACATGCAGCCGGACGGAATGCACCCCACCGAGGAAGGCTGCCGGCTGGTAGCGCGGAACGTGTTACGCGTCCTGGAACCGCTGTTAAAGAAATGACTCCCGGGGATTGACACGTACGGCCACCCGTCGTAGAGTGAAAACCAAATGAAGCCGGACACGGAGGAGCAAAAAGTTCTGCTGCTCGAGTTCGTGGCCGCGTCAGCCATTTTCGTCATCGTGGCCATCGTCCTCTACATGGTATTCGGCTACAAGCCGGCCTAACCATCCCCGTGGCGCCCGTTTTAACGGGCAGCGTCGACTTCAGTCGACGGAGCGGACACACCTCTCTCACGGCTCGCCGAACTGGCTGCGTACCAGCGTCATGGCCTCTTCCCGCGTACGCACGCGCGATTCCAGTTGCGCATCTTCCACGGCGGCCAGCATCTTGCCGAACTCCGGACCGGGCCGGTATCCTGCCTCGATCAGGTCGGAGCCGGTCAGCAGCAGCTTCGGCTTGAGCTGCGCGTGCGAGAGGTCGTTCAGCCTGGCGCGGACCAGCTTATACGTTTCCAGCCGTCCATTGCTCGAAAGGCAGTCCAGGCGGTGCAGTTCCAGGTGTTCCTCGAAATGGTCCAGACGCAGGAAGCGCTTCAGCGTGCTCTCCCGCATCCGGTCCACGTCCTTGAATCGCATGTGGTTGCCTACCAGGGCCAGCACCTGTTCGGTCTGCTCGCTCGAAAACCGCAGGCGGGTCAGGATATGGCGCGCCAGGATCAGGCCTTCCTCCACGTGGCCGTCGAAGCGGATGCGATCCGCGATTCGAAAGGTCGGAGGCTTGCCGACATCGTGCAGCAGCGCCCCCAGGGCCAGCGTAAGGGTAGGATGCTCCAGCTTTTCGAGCAAGAGCAGGGTGTGGGTCCACACGTCCCCCTCCGGGTGATATTCGGGCGGCTGCGCGACCCCTTTCATCGCCGCCACTTCCGGCAGAATCTCCGCCAGCAGCCCGGTCTGATCC
>CAZMRK010000549.1:0-5010 GCA_964568355.1 uncultured Solibacteraceae bacterium
GTGCGAAGAGATTTTCGGACAGGCAGAGCGGCACGCCCGTTCGCTGGGCGCTCCGGAAGTGGAAGCACTGATCAGCTTTCAGTCGAGCGCGCTTACCCGCTTTGCCAACAACACGATCCATCAGAACGTCGCGGAGCAGAGTGGGCACATATCCCTCAGGGTGGTACTCGACGGCCGGACGGCGCGAGCGAGCACGAACCGTCTGGATGAAGAATCGATCCGCCGGGCGGTGGAGGAGGCGGTCGCGATCACGCGGCTGCAAGAGCCTGATCCGGAACTGCTGCCTCTGGCGGAACGCGCGCCGGTAACCGAGGTGGACCGGAGGTTCGCCGACACGGCAGCCGTTTCGCCCTACGATCGGGCCTGCGCGGTAGCGGAAGCCATCGAGGTCGTGCGGGCTGCCGGACAAATCGCCGCTGGCATCTATGCCACTTCCGATACGGTATCAGCGGTGCTCAATTCCCGTGGCGTGCGTACCTGGCACGCGGAAACCATGGCTCAGTTTTCGATTACGGCTATGGCTGCGGATAGTTCCGGCTGGGCCAAAGCCAGCGCCTGCCATCATCGCGATCTGGACCCGGCGGGGCTGGCTCGCGCGGCTGCGCGGAAGGCGGCGGCTTCTCGCTCGCCCGCCGAGCTGGCTCCCGGGCGATATCCCGTGATCCTGGAACCGGCGGCGGTGCTGGACCTGGTCGGCCAGATGTTCGGCGATTTCAGCGCGACCGCCCTCCGCGACGGGCGCAGTTTTCTGGGAGAACGGCTGGGAAAGAAGATTTTCGGAGAGAATATTACGATCCGGGACGACGTCTATCATCCTCTTCAGGCAGGAGCGCCGTTCGACGGTGAAGGGGCGCCACGGCAGAAGCTGCTCCTTGTGGAAAACGGCGTGGTACGGGAGATTGCCTATTGCCGGCAAGCCGCCAGTGCGGCCGGCGTGCAGCCCACCGGACACGGATTTCCGGTTCCCAACGAGCTGGGTGAAGCGCCGGTGAACATCGTGATCGAAGGCGGCCGGACACCGGTGGAGGAGATGGTCTCGCGGACCGAGCGAGGTGTGCTGGTGACCCGCTTCTGGTATATACGGGAGGTGGACCCTTCGGAAAAAATCATGACGGGCATGACCCGCGATGGTACATTCCTGATCGAGAACGGGGAGATTGTTCGTGGCGTCCACAATTTCCGCTTTAATGTCAGCCTGATCGAGCTGCTGGCGAACGTGAAAGCACTTTCGCCGGCGGCCCGGACCTCGGGTGAAGAAACCTTCGATATGGTCGTTCCGGCTATGCAAGTGAGCTCATTCCCGTTCACCGAAGTGACCCGATTCTAGGGAAGCGAAGTACACTGGAAAGAGGAGGGCATTTGCATCCGCATTCGCACTCTCACACACACGGTGCCACTGGTCGAGTTCTTACCTGGTCGCTGATCGCGACAGTTGCTTTTGTAGCAATCGAGGCCGTGGCCGGTCTTCAAGCCGGCAGCTTGGCCCTGCTCTCCGATGCGGGCCATAATTTTACGGATGCCCTGGCGCTGCTGCTTGCTTGGTTCGGAATGTACCTCCAGTCGAAACCGGCAGATGAGGTAAAAACCTACGGCTACCATCGGGCTGGAGTTCTAAGCGCGTTTCTCAACGCGCTTACGCTGGTCGCTCTTTCGCTTTGGATCTTCTGGGAGAGCTATGAGCGGTTGCGCGCTCCCGCGCCGGTCAATGAAACCACGATGATCGTAGTGGCCGGCCTGGGACTGATCCTGAACGGCGGGGTCATGTGGGGGCTGCGAAACGCGCGCCACACCGATATCAATGTTCGTAGCGCCTTCCTGCACATGTTGGGCGATGCTTTGGGCTCGATCGCGATTATTTTCGGTGCTGTTGCGATTCGTTACACAGGCTGGGAGCGGATCGACCCTGTGCTCTCGATCCTGATCGGCGCGCTGATTGTCTGGTCGGCGTGGGACGTTGTGGGAGAGTCGCTGAATATCCTGCTGGAAGGGCTGCCGAGAGGCCTGCGGCTCAATGCCGTGATCGCCTCTCTGCGGGCTACCGAGGGTGTTGTCGATGTCCACGATCTGCACATCTGGAGTCTGGGCTCGAACACGCACGCGCTGAGCTGCCATGTGTTGATCGACGATCTGCCGCCTTCGGCCAGCGACTGTATCCGGCAGCGCATCAATGCCATGCTCTCCCAGCGATTTCATATCAACCACACCACCGTGCAGTTCGAGCACGTGGGCTGCGGCGTTTCCCAGAACGGATGCATGATTCCGGCCGATTGTATGCAGGAAGGCCAGGAAAGTTCCCACCGCCACTAGGTCCGAAATCCAGGGAAAACGTCCAGGCGTGATAGCATCGAGTCGATGAGCGCTCGCACCCTGTACCAGGTCCTGGAAGAAACCGCCCAAAAATACAAAGACTTACCTGCATTGCACCAGCCCGTGACGGAAGGCTCCACGCGGCGCTACGACAGCTATACCTGGGGAGAATATCGGCAGGCAGTCGACGAGATCGCGGCTGGTTTGCGCAGTTTGGGTGTGACCAAAGGCGATGTGGTGGCGCTCGACAGCGAGACACGGCTGGAGTTTTACCTGGCAGACCTGGGGATCATGGCCAACGGGTCGATCGCGGCGGCGATGTACCCGAGTTACCCGGCGGCGGACCTGATCCGGACTATCGAGGCCAGCGGCGCCCGGGCGGTGTTTGTGGAGGATCCCAAGACATTTCGGGCTCTGAAAGCGGCGCCGGTCAAGCTATGGATCCTGATGACCGGCGAGGCGGAAGGAGCGCTGAGCATGGCGGCGCTGCGGGAAAAGGGACGCCAGGCAATGGCCGCGGATCCACAACTGCTGGAGCGGTTGAGGGCCGGCGTTCAGCCCGGCGACCACGCCATTCTGTATCTGACTTCCGGCGCGACGGGTGAGCCGAAAATGGCGCTGGTAACCCACCAGGCGGTTGTTGCAAATATCGACATGGGGCCTGAAGTGTTGCCGATGGGGCCCGAGGACGCCATGGTAGCGTTCTTGCCCTCGGCGCACATTGCCCAGCGGGTGGTGATGGAGATGCTGCCGCTACGTTGTGGAACGCCGGTAACCTTTGCCGAAAGCCTGATCAAGCTGCCGCAGGAGATGCGGGCGGCGCGGCCCACCATCCTGCTGGCACCGCCGCGCATGTGGGAAAGGATCTACTCCACGGTTTGCACGGAGCTGCGCAAACGTCCGGCGGTGATCCGGAGGCTGTTTTACGGTGCTTTGGGAATGAGCCTCTCGGCGGCGGAGGCAAAGCGACAGGGCAAATCGGTGCCGGCGCACGTGCGGCTACCGCTCAAACTCGCCGACAAAGTGCTGTTCCAGAAGCTGAGGGCTCGCTTCGGCGGCCGGCTACGGGTGGCGGCTTCGGGGGCCGCCCCGCTAAGCAAGCAACTGGCGGAGTTCTATGAAGCCATTGGCATGCCGCTGGTGGAAGGCTATGGGCTGACCGAAGGCGGCGTGGTGACTCTCAATCCGACGGACCGTCCGAAGCCGGGGAGCATCGGCAAGGAACTGCCTGGCGTGCGAATCCAGATCGGTGAAGACGGAGAACTGCTGGTGCAGGCGCCCTGCATGTTTTCGGGATATCACAACGATCCGGAGACCACGGCGGAGGTCCTGCGGGACGGCTGGCTGCACACCGGGGATATCGGCTATCGGGATACCGACGGGTACTTCTATATCACCGGCCGCAAGAAAGAGCTGATCGTTTCCTCCACCGGGAAGAAGATCTATCCCTCACGAGTAGAAAACCTGTTCAAGATGGAGCCTCTGGTGAGCCAGGTGCTGCTGGTGGGCGACCGGCTGCCGTTCCTGACGGCGCTGATCACGTTGAACCTGGGAGTGGCCGAGACACTGAAGGGGATGGACGCCTGGAAGGGTAAGGGCGCGAAGGAGATTGCGGAGGCCCCGCCGGTCACGCAGGAACTCCAAAAAGTGGTGCTGCGCGTGAACAAGCAACTGGCGCCGTTCGAGCAGATCCGGAAATACCGGGTACTGGCTCGTGATTTCAGCATCGAAGAAGGGGAACTGACGGCCACGATGAAGGTTCGTCGCACGCGGGTGCTCGAGAACTTCAAGGACCACATCGAAGAGCTTTACGCGGGCAGGGAATAGGTTTATTTCGCGGTGTGGGCCACGATCCACTGGCTGATTTTTTCCAAAGCGGATGGCGCGATGGTTTCGTCGATTCCGGTGTATTCCAACGGGGAACCGGTACGGGCCGTTTGCAGCAGGTGATTGAGGGACGGCAGTTTGACGATGGTATAGTCCTTGTTTCCGCCCGCCTTCAGCGCCGCGGCAATTGCCGGCAGGTTCTCAGCGGGAGGCACCTGGAGATCCAATTCGCCGCTGACGGCAAGCACGGGAGCTTGCACTTTGCGAAGGGTCGCGGCGGGGTCATAGGTCAGGAAAAAGCGAAACCAGGGCGATGTCGCGAAGCGGGCTTTCTGTCCGATCTGGTCGAGGATGCGGTTGAATGCCTGCTGCTCCGAGCGAGGAAATGAGGAGCGGAGGCCCTCGACGGCGGCCTGAATTTTCTTGCGGGCCACCGCGTCATCGGGTTCGCGCTTCACGACGTCGAAGATGACTTCATCGACCGTACCGAGCTTGCGGGCCATTTCCTCGGGCATTCCCATGGCTTTGTTGATCAAATAACTCTGCTCGTAGAGGATTTTTTCGCCGGTAACTCCGGGGCCGGCCAACATGACAACAAAGGCGATGGCCGGATCCTGGGAGGCCAGCAGGGGAGCGATCTCGGCTCCTTCGCTGTGGCCGAGCACTCCGATGCGGCGGGAATCGATTTCAGATCGGGTGCGGAGATATTCAACACCGGCGCGGGGGTCAGCGGCTAAATCCTGCATGGTCGCGGTATCGAAACGGCCGGTGGAACGGCCGACACCGCGGTCGTCTGCGCGGAGGACGGCGATTCCCCGGCGGGTGAGATGGTCGGCCAGCACCAGAAAAGGCTGGTGGCCGGCGATCGTTTCGTTC
>CAZMRK010000550.1:0-21245 GCA_964568355.1 uncultured Solibacteraceae bacterium
GGAATCCGGATGTCGGGTTCGGTGCTGGCCGTTTCTCTGGGACTGTTCCTGGTCTCCGCCATCCTCGAGGGGCTCATTACCCTGACAGTCATTCAGGCTCTCGAAACGCTGAACCCGGGCTTTATTCGCAAACCCGAAGCAGGCGGCTCACGGCTCCTCGGACTGGTAGGCATCGCGGCTATCGCCTTGGCCGTTTTTGGCGTACTCGTCGCTTCGGCCGATCCGGATGGCATCTGGAAGCTGGCGGGTAACCTGGGCATTGCGAATCAGGCAAAAGCGGTGGTTTCCGCCCCGCTGGCCGAGTATCAGGTCAGCCTCTTTCAGAATTCCTGGCTGCGCAAGGCGGCTGCCGGACTTGCCGGCCTGGCCCTCATCTACGGCGCATGCATTTTGTTCGGACGCCTGGCATCCCGCCACAGGAGCGCTTAATTGCACCATGTCGTTCTCGAGCGCTGGAGTCGGGGCGCCAGTCCGCTGCACCGGCGCGACGCCCGTGCGAAAGCGATTGCGCTGGTCGTCTTCCTGATCCTGCTGGCCACCTGCCACGTCAACCTGGCTGCACTCGGAGTCCTCTATTTTGTGCTGCTGCTTTCGGTGATCCGGTTCGCCCGATTGCCGCTCGCCGGTGCGCTGGTCCGCTCCGCCATCGTGCTGCCGTTCAGCCTGGTGTTCGCGACCGTCAGCCTTCTGGCCGGCGACCCTGGACGCGCCGCCTCGCTGCTCATCAAGAGCTATCTTTCCGCTCTGGCCGTGCTCACCCTGATCTCCACCACACCGCTTCCGAACCTGCTTCGCGGCCTGGAGCAGATGGGAGTGCCCCACTTTCTGCTGATGGTCTCCCAGTTTCTCTACCGCTACCTGTTCGTCATCTCCGAAGAGGCGCAGCACATGCGTATCGCGGCAACTTCGCGGGGATCTTCCATTCGTGGCTTCGTGGCCCACAAAGAACGCTTCCGGGCCGCTGCGGGCGCTCTGGCGGTTCTCTTTGCCCGATCCTACGCGCGCGCCGAGCGGATCCACCGCTCCATGATCTCGCGCGGATTCGTCGGCAAGTTTCGTCTGCTGGCCGCTCCCGGATTTGGATGGAAAGACCTGGCGTTCCTGGCCGTCGCGCTCGCGCTGCCAGCCGCCGCGCGCCTGGCCGCCGAAAGGTGGCCCGTATGAAGCCGGTCATCACCGTACGCGATCTGCATTTCCGGTACGACGACGGCACCGTCGCTCTCGACGGCGTCAATTTTGACCTGTGGCCGGGCGAGACGGTGGCGCTGCTGGGAGCCAATGGCTCGGGCAAGACCACGTTCGTGCTTCACTTGAACGGCCTGCTCGGCGGAACCGGAAGCGTGGAGGTCTGCGGAATGCCGCTCAGCTCCGCCACGCTCCCCGCGATTCGCCAGAAGATTGGAATCGTCTTTCAGGATTCCGATGATCAGCTCTTCATGCCTACCGTGCTGGAAGATGTGGCCTTCGGCCCGCTGAACCTGGGACTGGATGGCCCCAAGGCCATGGAACGGGCTCTCGAAGCCTTAAAGCTTACTGGAATGTCCGGGGCCGTACATAAGGCCCCGTATCACCTGAGCGCTGGGGAGAAAAAGCGCGTGGCTATCGCCGGGATCCTCGCCATGCAGCCGGAGATTCTGGTTCTGGATGAGCCGACCACTTTCCTCGACCCTCCGGCACAACGGGCTCTGGCCGATCTGTTGCGTACCCTGCCGCAGGCCAAGATCGTCGTGACGCACGACATCCCCTTCGCGGCGACCCTGGCTACTCGTGCTGTTTTCTTTGAAAGAGGAATTGTTGCCGCGGAAGGGGATGTTGCCGGTATGGTGCACCGTTTTGGTTGGAATTTACCGGCTACGGTGAGATAAATGTTTTGAGGTGAGCCGGCGCCGTTACTTCCCGGCCTTCCGTGCAAGCGCTGCTTTCTTGCGGTGCTCAGCCCAGCGCTTCTTCTGAGCCATCGCAATCCGCTTCCGCGCCGCCTCGCTCAACACTCGCTTTCCGGACCCCGCTGATTTTGCAGGTGCGGGTCCGCTCGCTGCCACTGCACGCCTGTGACCGAGCTGAGCCTGTATCTGGCGAATCTTCTCTTCTATCTTCTCTTTCTCTAGCTCGTACCCCACAAGAGCCATCTGCAATGTGGCTTGGTCCTGTGAAGTGGTTCTACTTCTAGCCATGGTTTCTCCCAGGGGCCACTATAACATATGTTAGGTCTAACTGTATTAGCATCCTTCCGGACTTTGGCCGCACGTTCTGGTATCTCAGTGCTCCGGCGCGCATTCTCTCGATATTTTTGTATGATGCTTATATCTCCGGCTAGTGTCCTGTATTTCATCCCGGATAACCTGACGCTAATGCGAATTTTGATTCAGCGGGTGAGACAAGCACGTGTCGAGGTCAATGGTGCGGTCACCGGTGCAATCTCTTATGGATTGCTTGTATTTCTGGGGATCGCGCGCCACGATACGCGCGCTGAGGCCGATTATCTTGTCGATAAATTAGTCGGCTTGAGGATTTTTCCCGATGAGCACGGGAAGATGAATCGTAGTATTCGGGAAAGCGGCGGCAGTCTTCTGATTGTGTCGCAATTCACACTCTATGGCGATTGCCGGAAAGGCCGCAGACCGGGTTTCGATCACGCCGCCCCCCCGCACCTCGCTCAGGTGCTGTATGATTACTTCGTCGAAAGAGCCAAAGCTACTGCAATCCCCGTAGAAACCGGAATCTTCCAGGCGTCCATGCAGGTGCATCTGATAAACGATGGCCCGGTAACTTTCCTAATTGAGACCGACGATCCTGTTAACCCATGATTGAAACCTATGGATATGCGCGTGCCGGATTTCTTGGAAATCCGAGCGACGGTTATTTTGGCAAGACCATTTCATTTGCTATGTCCAATTTCCGCGCGCGCGTTCTTCTCTATCCCAGCGCGCGGCTGGAAATTCGGCCCTCCAAGGCGGATTTGCCGATCTTTGAGAATCTGGAGGATCTCTACCGCACTACCCGCTGGCGCGGCTATTATGGCGGAATTCGGATCATTCAGGCCCTGATCGTCCGCTTCATGGACTATTGCCGTGAGCACAATATCGAACTGGAGGACCGCAATTTCACCATCGAGTACGAGTCCAGCATCCCCCAGCGGCTGGGCCTGGGCGGCTCGAGCGCCATCATCACAGCCGCTCTCCGCGCCCTCTGCCAGTACTTCTCGATCCGCATCCCTCTGCCGGTGGAAGCCAACCTGGCCCTGGAAACCGAGACCCGGGAGTTGGGCGTACCGGCCGGCCTCCAGGATCGCGTGGTCCAGGCCTATGAGGGCCTTGTCTACATGGATTTCTCCCGCGACCTCATGGAGAGCCGTGGTTATGGCGCTTATGAAAAGCTCGACCCCGCCCTGCTTCGTAATATATATGTGGCCTGCCGTACCAACTTAAGTGAGGGCACCGAGGTCTTTCACAATAACATCCGTGAGCGCTGGCGCCGCGGCGATCCCGAGATCGTGGAAGCCATGAAAACCTGGGCTGGTTATGCGGAAGAAGGCCGCGCCTGCCTGTCGCGCGGCGACTATGAAACTCTGGACCGACTAATTAATGCGAATTTCGATTTGCGCGCGCGAATTTATCGGATAAGCCCGGGTAACCTCGAGATGATAGAGACCGCGCGCAAGGTGGGCGCCACATCTAAATTCGCCGGATCCGGCGGGGCGATCGTGGGAACTTATCGCGACGAGGCCATGTACGAGCGTCTGCGGCAGGAGATGCAGGCTATCGGAGTGGATATCATCAAACCTAAAATCGTCTCGCGGCGCGATCCTTCCGAATAGCAGTTTGCCGGCACTGCCCGCGCGAAGGCGGTTGCGCATCCAAGTCGCTATAGTAGTAGGAGAAGGGGCGTGGGCTCTTGATTCCCCTATCACCACATGCCTACTCGTAAACAAATTCGTTATCAGGATGCCGGCGTCAATATTGATGAAGCTGACAGGGCCGTCTCGTCCATTCGCAAGCTGGCGCGCGGCACATTCACCCCAGGCGTGCTTACCGACATCGGTTCGTTTGGCGCTTCCTACCTGCTACAAGGCTGGAAAAAACCCGTGCTCGTCAGTTCCGCCGACGGCGTGGGCACGAAATTGAAAGTCGCTTTTTTGACGGGCCGCCATGATACGGTCGGGGAAGATCTGGTCAATCACTGCGTCAACGACATCGCGGTGCAGGGCGCGGTTCCGCTGTTTTTCCTCGATTATTTTGCCGTGGGCAAGCTCGATGCCGGTGTCGCCGCCGAAGTAGTCGCCGGCCTGGCGCGCGGATGCCGCCGCAATGGATGCGCCTTGATCGGCGGCGAGACCGCCGAGATGCCCGGCCTCTATTTTCCCGGCGAGTACGATCTGGCCGGCTTCATTGTCGGCGCCGCGGAGCGCAATGCCCTGCTGAACGGGCAAAAGGTCCGGGAAGGCGATATCCTGTTCGGTCTTCCCTCTACCGGCCTCCATACCAATGGTTATTCTCTGGCCCGCAAATTGCTGTTCGAAGTCGCCGGCTATACCGCCGACACGTTGTTGCCGGAGACCGGAACCTCCGTCGCCGAGGAACTCCTCAAAGTGCATCGCAGCTACCTCCTGCCTATCCGCGAGCTGCTGACGGCCGGATTGCTGCACGGCGCCGCGCACATCACCGGAGGCGGGATCACTGACAATACGCCGCGCATGTTGCCGAAAGGCTTGGCCGTTACCATCTGTTCTTCCTCCTGGCCCGGCCTGCCGATCTTTGAAGCCCTCCGCCGGATCGGCCGCATCCCGGAGGAGGACTATCGCCGCACCTTCAACCTGGGCATCGGCATGATTCTTGCCGTGGCGGAGAAGGAGGCGCCGCGCGCCGGCAGAATTCTCAAAGGCCTCGACGAGCCGTATTACGAGATCGGGCGCGTGGTCAAGCAGCGCCGCGGCCGGCCCCGGGTGGAGTACGAATGAAGCGCCTCGGAATTCTCCTTTCCGGGCGCGGATCCAACTTCGAGGCCATTGCCGATAACATCGCCGCGGGCGCGCTGGATGCCACCATCGCGATCGTCATCAGCAACCGCCCGGAAGCACGTGGCCTCGAAATCGCCCGCCGGCGCGGCCTCCCCGCCGTTTCCCTGCCCTCCCGCGGCCTCGACCGCGAAGTCTATGACCGCATGCTCGTCGAGGAATTGCGCAAGCACTCCGTCGACCTGATCTGCCTGGCCGGGTTCATGCGGCTGCTCAGCGCCGCCTTCATCCGCGAATTCCCCCAGCGGATTCTCAACATCCACCCTTCTCTGCTTCCCGCCTTTCCCGGCCTGGATGCTCAGCATCAGGCGCTCGAACACGGCGTGAAGATCAGTGGGTGCACGGTACATTTCGTGGACGAGTTCCTGGACGCCGGTCCCATCGTCTTACAGGCCGCGGTGCCCGTGCTCGATTCCGACACCGCGGACTCGCTGGCCTCGCGCATCCTCGAGCAGGAACATCGCATCTACAGCGAAGCAATCCGCATCGTGCTCAGCGGCCGTTACCACGTAGAAGGCCGCCGCGTTCTCCAGTCCGCGGGTTCGCTGCCGGAACCGGACCGCGCGCGTTAGCAAACGGACGACTGCCGCCCGGCCCTTGCCCGTTCCCTCGCGGGCGTACAATACGATTTTCCATGCGCACCGTCCAACTGCTTACTCTTCTGTGCCTGCTCCTGACGCCGTCCGGCGCGGCCAATCGCCCTGAGCGCGTGGAGTGGTTCCGCTATGCCGGCTTCGGGCTCTTTATCCACTGGAGCGTGGACAGCCAGATCGGCCCCACGATCAGCCAGTCCCTGGTCGGCGGCTCGGAGGACTACATCCAGCGATTCCTTCAGTTGCCGCGCAGCTTCAATCCCCGGAAGTTCGATGCGCGCGAACTGGCGGTGCTCGCCCGGCTGGCCGGCTTCCGTTATGTGATGTTCACCGCCAAGCACCACTCCGGCTTCTGCATGTTTGAAACCGCGACCACGCCCTTCAATATCATGCGCACGCCTTACGGCCGCGACATCGTTCGGCAGGTGCTCGACGCGTTTCGTCAGGAAGACGTGGCGCCGGGTCTTTACTATTCCCCCGACGACTTCCTGTATCTGCATGAGCACGGCATCCCCATCAATCGCTATACCAATGAGGCCTCGCCGGACCGCAACCCCGGACTCCTGCAATATGACCAGGCGCAACTGCGTGAGCTGCTGACCCGCTACGGCAAGGTCGACCTGCTGTTTCTCGACGGTCCCGCTCAGAATCTCCGAGAGACCGGCTGGCAGCTCAACCCGGACCTCATCGTCACTCGCGGCGCTATGGAAACTCCCGAGCAGCATATTCCCGGCGTGCCGCTGGAAGGCGCCTGGGAATCCTGCATCACGATGGGCGAGTCCTGGCAATACCAACCCACCAACGAAAACTATAAGTCCGGCACGGAGCTGATCGGCGCCCTTATCGAAACCCGTGCCAAAGGTGGAAATCTGCTGTTGAACGTCGGACCGAAGCCCGATGGCGAGCTGCCCATTGAGCAGGAATCGCGCCTGCGCGAGATCGCGTTATGGATGTTCGTGAACGGAGAATCGATCTACGGAGTGCGGCCCTGGGTCGTCACCAACGAAAAAGACATCTGGTTCACGCGCAGAAAAGGCGAAGATACCGTTTACGCATTCATTACCGGACCAAGATGGAAGCTCGGCGAGTGGAAAGAAATCACCTTACGCTCCATCAAGGCCACCTCCACCACCAAGGTCAGCGTGCTCGGCCAAAACGACAAGGTACTGGAATATCGTCCCGGTGTTGTGCCCGAGACCCGCTGGCACCAGGAGCCCGACGGACTTCGCGTCACCGCCATGCGTGCGCAGCGTCTTTACGACAATCGCCGCTGGCCCAACCCCGTGGTGCTCAAGCTGACCCATGTACAGCCGGCCATGACGCCGCCTCACGTGCTCACTTCCGGCGCCGCGTGGAACGTGCAAGCTTCGTCTGTCACCTTCACCGGAGATCTCAAGGCGCTGGGTAACGCCGGCAGCGTTCAGGTAGGCTTTGAATACCGTCCCCGCAAGGGTATGACAGATCTCTATGAAAGGACCGCGCCCTGGACCGCCACCACCTATCTTTCTCGCTCCACCCCGGGCAGCTTCACCATCCGGGTTCCCGGCCTGGAAAAAGGGCGTGCCTATGATTACCGGGCCGTTGTCAAACATCCTTTGATCACCATCTACGGAGAAGAAAAGGTCTTCACCGCGCAATAAGCGATAAGCCATGTGCTGCCGGCGAATGGTCCTGCTGCTATGTCTGTGCGCCTCCGGCGCCACACCGCAAATGCGTTTTCTCGAACGCAGCGCGCAATCGCTCGCGAATGGGCGGATTCGCGGCTGCATTCTTGAGGACCGGACGCTGGTCACCTGGGGCGATCGGGTCGTCTCCTATACTCTGCCCCACGGTAGACCGCGCGTCTTGCGAGTCGCCGGCACGCCGCTGGCGGAAGGCGGTTGCCGCCTGGACGTCGATGGGGACGGACGGCCCGACCTCGTCCTCAATGAAGACGGTCCAGACCACGCGCTGGTCTGGCTGCAAGCCCCGCACTGGACTCGCCGCGTCATCGACACCGGCATAGACGCCCCGGATCTTCTCCCCGCCGTGCTGTTCGGCAGGCGGGGGATTTTGCTCATCCAGAAACGCATCCAGATCCGTTTCTACGAGGTGCCCGCCGACCTGCGCGCCCGCTGGACCTACCAGGACGTGTACTCGGTCTATACTCCTTCCTGGCAGGGCGGTTTGCGTCTCGCCGACATCGATGGCGATGGCCGCACCGACATTCTCTGCGGGAACTACTGGGTCCGCTCGCCGGAAAGTTTCGAGTTGCCCTGGCACCTGTTCGCCATCAACACCTGGACGGAACAGGAGAAATCCGGCATGATGCGGCTGGCCTATGCCGCTCTCGACGGCGCCGGCTCGCGGGGACTCGCGGTCGTCCAGCGATCCATGGACCCCGCCCGCCTGGCCTGGTTTGCACAGCCGGCCAACCCCAGGCTGATTTGGGAAGAGCATCGTCTTGAGTTGGGAACTCCGCTTCACCAGCCGGCCAGCCTGGATGTGGCCGATTTCGATGGCGACGGTCGGCCCGATCTTTTGCTCGCCGAGCACGCGGCCGAAGGGCGCCTCCTGTTACTGCACAATCGCGGCAGGCTCCAGTTCGAAACACAGGTCCTGCGCCAGGGAGCGCCGGCGCTGCACGCCCAGGCCGCCGATTTCAACGGAGATGGCCGCCCCGACATTCTCCTCGTGACTCCCAGAGCCATTTCCTGGTGGGAGAACCAGCGCTAACACGCTGCTGAAAAAGACCGGAAGCCGAAAGTGAGGTAGGCTTCAGCCTAATGCCGCATAGTTTTCCCCTTAGCAAACATCGGCACCGATTGTGGGTCGGACGCCCTCGTCCGCAGGCCGGCCGGTCCGGCCTGAACTTGATTCTTCGAACAAAGCGGCGGATCTGGAGGGGCGTACGATGACGGACTTCGTCCTCCACAGCGCCGAAGCCGCGGCAGAACGGACCATTGAAAGGCGCGCCATGCTGATTCTGACAGCACGGGAAAACAGAAGCTTTTGCGGACGCCATTTTGAACCCTCGAAGCCCTGGCCCTGTTCTGCGGCGCGCTGCCCGCGCGTTCTATCTGCATCACGAATTCGTGCCGTTTCGGGACCACCCCCACCGGCTTTTCCTCGCCATGGCACAATTGAAAAAGCCTTCCAGCTTACCTGAGAATTTCGGCAGCAAGCGGACAAGCCCCGGCGCCCGTATCAATCCTCACGGAAACTCTCGTCATTCAAAATCAGGGAGCGCGCGGTATGATGATTTCAATGAAGATCGCCGTAGCTGCCGATCACGCTGGAGTATCCCTGAAATCCCGTGTCCTTGAGGAGCTTCGCAAATGGGGTCATGAGCCTCTGGATTTGGGGACCCACACGACCGACTCGGTGGACTATCCGGATTTCGCCAAAGCAGCGGCGGAGAGCGTCCTTTCCGGTCGTGCCGAGCGCGCGGTCTTGATCTGCGGAAGCGGCGCCGGCGCCTGTGTGGCCGCCAACAAATTCCGTGGAATTCGCGCGGCTACCTGCCACGATAGCTTTTCCGCCCACCAGGCCGTGGAGGATGATGACGTCAATATCCTCTGCCTGGGCGCGCGTGTCGTGGGTGCCGAGCTCGCCGTCGAGCTGGTCCGCGACTATCTTCATGCTAAGTTCTCCGGGCTCGAGCGCCACCGCCGGCGGTTGGGCAAAGTTGCAGCTTTCGAAGAGCAGTTCGGACAGCCTTAAGACCACGCCGCGGCGGGTATCGCGCCCCGGTGAGACAAACCGCGCGAGCCACGCCCGGCGCAAGAAACCGAGACGAACTCCTCATGCCCAAGATTTTGATGGTCGCTTCAGAGGCTGCTCCATATGCCAAGACTGGTGGCCTGGCTGACGTCGTCGGCGCCCTGCCTCCTGTGCTGTGCTCGTTGGGGTTCGAGACCGCCGTGCTCCTCCCACGCTACGGCAGCATCTCGTTGAAAAAGACGCGGCGGGTCTATGATAGTCTGCCGGTCTGGCTGGGAGGCACACGCTACGACACCTCCGTCTACCTGGCTTCCGCGGAAGTTCCGTTCTATCTGCTGGACTGCCCCCCGCTGTTCGACCGTCCCGGCTTTTATACCGAAGATGGCGTCGATTATCCTGACAACCACATCCGCTTTGCCGTTCTGGCCCGAGCGGCCCTGGCTGTTTGCCGCCATGTCTTCCGCCCGGATATCCTGCACTGTCACGACTGGCAAACCGGCCTCGTTCCGGTCTATCTCAAAACCAGCTTCTCCACCGACCCGACCGTCCTCGCGATCAAAACCCTGTTCACCATCCATAACCTCGGATACCAGGGCCTGTTCCCGAAATCCATCCTGCCGGAGGTCGCTCTGGACGACACCGTCTTTGTTCGCGACGGTCTGGAGTTCTACGGCAGAGTCAGCTATATCAAAGGAGGCCTTTGTTACAGCGACGCCCTGAACACCGTCAGCCCCACCTACGCCCGGGAGATCCAGTCCCCCGAATACGGCTTTGGCCTGGACGGTGCGCTGCGCGCCCACGGCGGCATCCTCAGCGGCATCCTCAACGGCGTCGACTACCGTGAATGGAATCCGGAAACCGACCCCTTCCTCCCCGCCCATTATTCGGCCGGCGATCTCAGCGGAAAAGCCGTCTGCAAACGTGACCTGCTCCGCCAGTTCGGACTTCCCGAAGAGGCTATGGACCGGCCTCTGCTCGGCATCGTTTCCCGCTTTACCGAGCAGAAGGGGATCGATCTGATCGCGGAGGTGGCCCGCCGGCTGGCCTCCGAGTCGCTCTATCTCGTCGCCCTGGGGGCCGGGGAGCCTCGTTATGAGGATCGCTTCCGCGACTTGGCCGCCGCCAATCCCGGCCGCATCGGACTCCGCATCGGCTACGACAATGCCTTGGCGCACCAGATCGAAGGAGGCGCCGACATCTTTCTGATGCCCAGCCGCTACGAACCTTGCGGCCTGAACCAGATCTATAGCCTCCGGTACGGTACTCTCCCGGTCGTTCGCGCGACTGGAGGGCTTGATGATACTATCGAAGACGGGACGGGGTTTAAGTTTTGGGAATATTCTCCCGAGGCCCTATGGGGAGCCATTTTGGACGCCGCAAGGGCCTACGAGCAGCCGGATAGCTGGAGGCTCATGATGCGTCGCGCGATGCAAAAGGAGTTCTCCTGGCCGGTTTCGGCCGCCGCTTATGCTGCGCTGTATCGGCGACTCCTGGTGCAGTCTTGAATCCTGCACGCTCCCTCACGATTCTAATGTTTTGTAGGAGATAATTTGATGGCGGGTCAAAACACGTTAACGTTCAGCGATACGACATTCGATCAGGATGTGCTCCGGGCCGACGTACCGGTCCTGGTGGATTTCTGGGCCGAGTGGTGCGGGCCTTGTCGGCAAATGGCGCCGACAATCGATGTCGTGGCCAGCGAATACGCCGGCAAGGTGAAGGTAGGAAAGCTGGACGTGGATTCCAACGGCAATACGGCCATGCGCTACAACATCCGCGGAATTCCCACTCTGCTGCTGTTCAAAAATGGCCAGGTCGTGGAACAGCGGGTCGGCGCAGTCGGAAAGTCGGAAGTCCAGAAGATGCTCGACGCCCACGTGTCGTAATCAGTTCAGGGGCGGCGGATCCTCTCCGCCGCCGCTCACGCCTCTTCGGGCAGGGGCGTTTTTAAGGTCGCAACCCTTTCATTTTCTTCGGAGCGGGCACTGTCCTGGCAGTGGATGCAGTAGCGCGCCCAGGGCACTGCCCGCAGCCGCTTAGGGGCAATTTTCTCTTCGCAGGCCAGGCAAACCCCATAGTCTCCCAGGCGAATACGATCCAGCGCCTCGTCGATCAGTCGCAGTTGCACATAATCCAGGCTGTTCAACCGCAACGATACGAACTCATCGTGCGAGATCTGGGCCTGGTCCTCTTCTGCCACCCGGCCCATGCTTGCCAGGGTGTCGAATTTCATTCCCAGTCCGGCGAGCACCTGTTCCCGGCGCTCGCGTAACATGCGCTGATAGATCTCCGGCGTCTCGCGCTCATCCACAACCTTCGTGCTTCGGCTCATGGCCACCTCCCGGCATCGGATTTCGGACGCCGAACACTCAATAGGTTATGGGAACGTATCAAAATTCTCTCGGGAAGACAAGCTTACTCAGCCACGAAATATGATGGACTGTGAAAAATCCGGGATACTGCCGGCAACTCGTTCTCCCGCGACCGCGGCAGTCAGGTAACCCGAAAAATGCCCTATTTGGAGGGAGGCTCTTTGGCGGGCGCGCCGAGAGTGCTGGAAAGATCCCGCAGCATCCGGCGCTCGTCCGGGCTGAACTTGCTCTTATACTCGTCGCTTTCCAGCTTTGTTTTCCGGTCTGCCTCGGGAAGGCTGCGGAGCTGCTCGAACTCCTTGCTCAGAGCCTGCCGCCGGTCGTCCGGCAATTGATTGAACTGCTTGATTTCCTTGCGAACCTGATCCTGTTTGGCTAGGGGAAGTTGTAGAAACTGCTGGTAGCGTTCACGTAGCTGCTGTTGCTCGGACTGCGGCAGTTTGTTGAAGCGGTCCAGCCGGTCCTGAAAATCCTTGCGCCGGTCTGGGGGCAGTTTCTCCAGGGCCCGCTCGCGTTCCTCGGGAGACATCTGGTTCCAGCGCTCTACGGCGTCGTGATGGGTGCGCAGTTTCGGCAAGCCGCCGGGCAGTTCGATCTCCCGCCCCGGGACCCCCCCGTAGCCTCTGCCATGGCCCCCTCGCTGCGCGGAGACGTTGGTCGCCAGCGACAGGAGCAACACCCCGCAGGTGACCCACCCTCGCACCGCGCCTCGCTCTGTTCCCCGCCGTTTCAACACCGCTTCACTCCACCGGGCCGATTACATGGAGCCCGGACTCTTCACGTCACCCGTTGCTATTGTAAACTCATGCAGCAGTTCCATGTCATCCAGGGTGCGCTCTACCTGCTCGGCCTGCACGGTCTCCACCCGCACCACCGGCTGGATCGACCCGGCAGGCTCTTTGGGTTGTTCCGCGATGATCCCCGCCATTACTAATAGACAGGCGGCCGCCGCAATCGGCAGACCTTGCCGGATCAGCATCGGCCGGCCCATCCGCCGCCACCATGGCTCGCCTTCCGCCTCGATCCGGGCATATAGCCTGCGATCAAAATCCGCGCTGACCGGCGGGACCTCCCACGCGTCCAGCGAATTCCAGACTGCCTGCTGCGCCTCTTGAAAAGACCGGCATGCCGGACACACCGCCAGGTGTTCTTCGAAAATGGCCGCCTTGGCAGGTTCCAACCTGCCGCCGCAATAGGCCAACAGGATATCCGCGTTCTCTTCACTTTCCATCGGGCACTTCATACGTACCTCTGTCACCTTCATGCCATGTGCGCCAGACGACTGCGTAAGGTTTCGTAGGCCCGGAACAGCAGCGATTTCACCGCCGACTCCGAACACCCCAACACCTTGGCGATCTGGGAATACTCCAACTCTTCGTACTTGTGCATCAGGACCGCCGCCCGCTGTTTTTCCGGAAGTCCTGCCACCGCCCTCCTCACTTCTTCCAGTTTGGACTGATAGACCATCGTCTGCTCTACCGTCGGAGCCAGATCGGAGACCTGCCGCGCCGGCAAATCCGGCGACGCCCCGTCCAGATGCTCCTGGCATCGCTCATTCTTTCCATCTCTTAAGGAGTTTAGCGCCAGGTGCGTGGCGATCCGAAAAAGCCAGGTGGTAAACTTCGCCGTGGGCTCATAGGTCGCCCTCGAACGATAGACGCGGAGAAAGACCTCCTGGGCCAACTCCTCGGCAACCGCATGATTCTGCACCATCCGGTATAGGAAGTGGATTACGGCGGACCGATGCTTGTCCAGCAGCAAGCCGAAGCTCGCGCTGTCGCCGTCCTTGACGCGGAGCATCAGCTCGGCATCATAGTCCAGGGCCGCCGCAGCTCCCCCCATATCGGTCTTAACCCTCACGGATATCAAAGGTTGCGCGGAATCTTGCAAAACCGCGGAACCGCATCCTCTCTATTCGCTCTTCAGGGAACGCTCCATCAGCCGGCGAAGCGCCTCCCGGGGATCCAATTCCGAATGTAGCATTTCATACATTTGAAAGGAGATCGGCATCTCCACCCGGAATCGCCGCGCCAGATCCACCGTGGCCGTCGTCGTTTTGACCCCTTCCGCCACCATTCTCATGGATTGAATGATCTCTTCCAGTTTACGGCCTCGCGCCAATTCCAGGCCCACCGTCCGGTTGCGGCTCAATTCTCCAGTGCAGGTCAGTACCAGGTCTCCCAGGCCAGCCAGGCCGGCGAGCGTCAGGGGGCGCCCTCCCATGGCTGCCGCCAGGCGGGTCATCTCCGCCAGTCCGCGAGTGATCAGGGCCGCCATGGCATTGCTGCCCAGTCCCAGGCCATAGCAGACGCCGGCGCCGATCGCCACCACATTTTTCACCGCCCCGCCCACTTCCACACCCACCGGGTCCGCGCTGCTATACAGCCGGAAGGTCGGACCGGAAAAGGCCGCCTGAATCTTCTCCGCCACCGATGGGTTAGCCGAGGCTACCACCAGCGCGGTCGGATCTCCGCGTGCCACCTCGCGTGCAAATGTGGGCCCCGAGATCACCGCCACGCGCGGTTGGAACCGCGGCGCCAGCACCTCTTCGATCACCTGCGAAGACCGCAGCAGTGTCCCGTTCTCCAGACCCTTGGTCGCGCTGACAAAGATCATGGAGTCGTCCAGATGGGGCAGCATCTGCTCATATACCCCACGCACCAGGTGGGAGGGCATCACGCTCAGCACCACATCGGCCCGGGCCAGCGCCTCGCCCAGATCGCTATGCACTTCTACGTTGGCCGGAATCTGAAAGCCCGGCAGGTATAGATGGTTTTCCCGGCCCGAGCGCATGCGTTCGGCCAGGTCGCTCTCGTAGACCCATAGCCGGATCCGTTCGAAGCGCGGCGAGAGCACGATGGCGAGCGCCGTGCCCCAACTTCCGCCCCCCACAATCGCCAGCGAATGCATCTACTTGCGCCCTCCGAAAGAGAAGACATGTTCGGTGCCTTCGCGCAGCCGCGCGATGTTCGCGCGATGCCGGTACAAAATCAGCGCGCCGCTGACCAGCGCGGCCGCCACCACCGATGCCGGCGGATGCAGAATCAGCCAGACCGCCAGCGGAAAGGTTGCGGCGCCCAAAATGGACCCGAGAGAGATATATCGGGTCCGCGCGACCGTGACCACGAAAACCACCAGCACTGCCGCCAGTGGCACCGGCGTCAGGTACAGGTAGGCTCCTACGAAACTGGCCACCGCCTTACCGCCCTGAAATCTGAGAAACACTGGGAAGATATGTCCCAGCATCACCATCACGGCCGCCGCGCTCATCCAGTGGATATTGCCGCCGGTCAGTCGGCCGGCCAGCCATACCGCTACGAATCCCTTGGCGATGTCCAGCAGCAGGGTGAGAACGCCGGCCGCCCGGCCGGTTGTTCGCAACACATTGGTGGCGCCGATATTCCCGCTTCCCGAGGAACGTACATCCGTGCCGGTCTTCCATTTGACCAATAGAAATCCGAACGGAATCGCGCCCAGCACATACGCGATCGCCAACGCCAGAAGAGGCATCACTTGGAAATTGGAAACTCCGAGATCTTAGTGTACACAGAACCGTTCGCGCCACGGCGGCTCAGATAGAGAAAAAACCGGTCAGCCACAAATTCGCCGAACTCCAGCGACGGCAGTCCCGCGATGGTCTCCCGCAATTTCTCCAGACCCGCAGGACTCTGGATGCGAGCCAGCGTCAGGTGTGGCGAGTAGGGACGTTCCTCTCGGGAAATCCCCAGTTTCTCCAGCGCCTGCTCCGTTTCTGCCGCCAGTGTTGCCAGTTCCGGCGGTGCCTCGATCCCCGCCCAAAAGATGCGCGGCGAGCGTGGATTGGGAAAGAAGCCGAGTTGGCGAATGCCGATGCGGATCCCTTCGCGCGCCGGCAGCAGTTCGAGCGCCGAGCGCATTTCCGCCAAGCGCTCCTCGGGCCACTCCCCGATAAACTTCGTGGTGATGTGCAGATTCTCCGGCGGACTCCAGCGCAACCGCGCTGTCGGACGCAGGCGCTCCAACAGCCGCTCTAGATTTCCGATCACATCCGCGGGCAAATCGATTCCGGTGAACAGTCGCATTTGCGCGATCATATTGTCCAATGGATTCCGTGCCTGTTGCAACGCGCGGGCGCATTCTGCTGCGCTCCTTCTATGCCAGGTCCACCGTGGAAGTGGCCCGCGACCTGCTTGGCAAACTGCTGGAGCACGGCGAGACGTCCGGTATGATCGTGGAGACCGAAGCCTACTTGGGAGGCGATGACCTGGCGGCACACTCTTCCCGTGGCATTACGCCGCGTACGCGTGTCATCTTCGGGCCTCCCGGGCATGCATATGTCTATTTCATATACGGAATGTATGAATGCCTGAACCTGGTGGCCGAACCGGACGGCAAGCCCGGCTGCGTATTAATTAGAGCCCTCCAGCCGGTCACCGGCATCCAATGTATGCAAGAACGAAGACCGGGCGCCCGGAACTTGCGGGACTTGACTTCCGGTCCCGGAAAGCTGACTTTGGCGATGGGAATTACACGAGCTCACAACGGCACGGATGTTACAAAAGGAAAACTAATTGTGCGGGAGTGGTGTTCTCATCTCGTGACTGACGTTACTCCGCGTATTGGAATCAGCCGGTGCGCGGAATTGCCGCTGCGTTTTGTAGTGCGCGGCAACCCCTTTGTAAGCAGGCCAATAATGAAATTTCGATAATTTCAGGTCTGAATTACATTGCGGAGAATTTCGCCAATGGTATACTACAAAGTAACGGCTTCTTCGTAGCGGGGAAGGAAGCCATCAAGTACATGAACTCAAATTCACAGCTCAGCGTTGCCGGTTCCTCGAAAACGGCGCATACGCTCCAACGTTTCACGGAAAGTACGGCGGCCAGTCTGCTGGTGATCAGTCCGGATCAGGGTGATCACCGCGCCATCCGGCAAATCTTCGAAACCACTAAGTGGACCGTACACTACGCTTACACGTGGGAAGAAGCGCAGGAGTGCCTGGAAACCTATCCGGTTTCGGTCGTGCTGTGTGAACGTGCTCTGCCGGATGCCACATGGCGCACCGTGCTGAAGGGTTTGGTGCACGTATCGGCGGCGCCGATGCTGGTGGTGGCCTCGCGTCTCGCCGATGAGCATCTCTGGGCCGAGGTACTCAACCTCGGCGGCTATGATGTAATCCTGAAACCCTTCGAACCCAGTGAAACCCGCTGGGTAGCCGGCACCGCCGCCTGGAAGTGGCAGCAGCAGCACACGCAGAGTCACTTGGTTTGCTGACTTGCATGCACTTACCGGGGCGCGAACGTCAGAGTAAGCTGCCCCGATAAGTGCCCCCGGCCCGGCAATCCTTTAAGCCAACCACCGGATTCCGTCCACGGTATCGCCATCATTTCTCGGCCCAATCAGGTGTACGCTCAACTGCGGCTCACCGGAGGCCGGCGCCTGCAGCCGAACGATCAGTTGATTGATGCCGGGGCGCACTTCTATCGGCGCTTGAAACCGCCCGATCCGAAACTGAGTCAAGCTCTCCTGGTCGAGCACGGCCTGACCGTTCCACTGCGCCGCAACGTGTCCGCACGCGCCCACCCATAAGTATGCTTTGCGATGCCCTTCGGCTTTGACTCGTACCGCAGCGCCATAAACATCGCTCTTCTGCCAGCGGCTGAAGTGCACGATATCGCCGGATGAAGTATAGGGCTCCCAACTCTCCAGCGGCGCATCCGGTGTCCGCGTGAGACGCCACTCGCGGTTTCCGCGGCCGTACCAGCGCCGGGGCTTGACCCAACGCTGGCGCAGTTTGCCCGGGTCCTCGCCCGCGATATCGAACTCGGCCAGGTCGCGGCGCCCCATCCCCCGCTTTTCCGCCATGTGCAGATATTCGATATCCCAGGGATTGAAACCCAGCAGTTCCGCCACCAGTGAATCGGCTCCCACCGGATCGCGGCTGGCGATGACCAGGTTGCTGCGCACCGTCTGGTCCGGCCGGTTGTTGTTGTGCTCGGTGTATTGAAGCCCTTGCAGGCCATCGACTACCGTAAAATCAGGCGGATGGAAGGCTGCCAGGTCCACAATGAACGGATCGATGCGGTCCTCCACCGAGTGCTGCGCGTGCAGATCGATGTTCCAGAACTTGCCCGGATGGGCATACCCCACGCGTGGCGCGGTACCCACATAGCTTTTCATCGACGCCGTGATGCCGCACTGCTCGTGCACCTTCATGACCGGCACCGTGATCAGGAAATCGCATTTTCGGATGGTGTTGGTGACAAAATAATCCGGACGCGCGCCAAAAGCCCCCAAGCCATTGCGCGAAACGGGCACCTCCAGCCGCTGCAAACGCCCGGCGCCGTCGGTCACGCCATCGTAATTGAGATCCACGTAGTCAAAGTGCTTTCCGGGGAAATGCTCGGACAGGTCACTCAGCACGCGGCCCAGCGACCCTCCCATGCCGGGAAATTCCTTGTCACCCCAATCGAAGGACGTTGCGTCAACCCGGCTGCCGTTCTGCGATACCACGTTGTCCGCCGCCGGATCATTCAATCCGCGATAGCTGCCGCCTTCGGCTACCGTAATGCGCGCCGCCGGAGCCTGCCGCGCCACGTATTCCAGGACCGCCCGGGTCACGCGCAGATCGGTCACGTCACCGGCGCGATAGCTGACCTGCGGGCGCAGGAAAACGATGTTCGGCTTAATCACCACCCAGGAGCCGGGCCGGATGCGATTTTCGAAGCCGCCGGCGTACTCGATGGATTTCCAGACCATGTCCCGGACCCGTTCATAATCCAGCGGATCTTCAACCGACGCCGGCCGGCGCAGGCGGCTGTGAGTGGATGGAACCAGGCCAATGCGCGGCTTGCCCGGCACCGCGCCTGCCAGGGCCGCCGCGGACGCAATCTGAGCCGTCGCAGCCAGAAATTCGCGCCGATTCATCCTTGTCATGGCTCAATATTACACAATAGGGTCCGAAAATACTATCGAAAAATGCAGCACCCCGGGCGGCGGGGGCGCAAAGGAAGAAGGGATTAGTCGACCTGGGAAGTGTCGAAATCGGCGGGTTGGCCGGTGGAGAAATTGTCAAACCAGATGGTCAGTTCTGCCTTGCCCACGAGTCGGGTGTCGACGGCGCTGATGATCCGGCGCGGAACCGCCCGCCCCTCATAGAGATAGTAGTCTCGTACGAAATAGACGTCTTTCACGAACAGCGAGGGGTTCTTGACCCACTCCCCCCATTCCCGCAGCGGCAGGTAGGTCCTGGAGTCAATCCATAGCTCGCCGTTATACAGTCCGGCTCGCTTCTGCCTGGCTTTCACCTCGAACACGTATACCGGGGTCCCGGCGTAATCATCCATGCGTTTATAGGAAAACTTGTAATTCTGGGGCGTGACGGAAAGATTCCCCTCCGAGCCTTTGCCGGCTTCGCGTTCTGCGCTCAGGTAGCGGGCAATCACCTCTTTCTTGATGGTATCGTCGCCTTCGAACGTCAGACCGCGATACACGATACGGCCCAGACGGGAGACGAACCGCAAAGCGTGCAGCGAGCCCTGCTTTTTCAGACTCGGCAATTTCGCATCAATCTTGACATCCATCGTCAGATCTTTGCGGTGTTCATTCTCTGCGGTGATTGCCCGAACATAACGATCTACGATTTCCGAAGGCTGCGGCATGGCGGTGGTGCCGACATTGCCCGCTCCCAGAGATGAGATCAGCAGCCCGAGTGGAAGAATAGCAGTAAATAATGCCTTTGATCGCAAGAGTCCCATTACCCTTCATAAGACGCAAGACAAAGACCACAAGATCCTGCCTATGCGGAGGAATTCATCTATTGTACACAATCCAAAGCGGATCAAATGCACTTAAACGGTCATTTTAGGCGGTTGAATGGCGCTCTTGGAACAACCTTCGGCGCCGGAATCCTGGCGACGTGCCGAATTTTCGGCACTTATCGGGTATCTTCCGGAGACTCGCGCCTTGGAAGGCGGCGCAGCAGGACGTCCCCGGTTCCGGTATGGAAGGAGATCACCCGCCCCCTGCTCCCTCCCAGGTCCCAGGCCGCGGGGACGAGGCCGCACTGACTCAGAACCTCCCAGGCGGCATCGCGGTTCTGCTTTCCCACGGTCTCGGTGAAGCGAGTAACCGTCAGGACATCCGCGCCTCCGAACAGCTTCACTTCCACCTTGTCCCGGTGGGATCCCAGCCGGTCGAACTGGCGGACCAGATACCGGATACAGACATCTACATAACGGAATCCTCCCGGGAAGGCGTCGTCAGAGGGCCACTCGCGCGGCCGGCGAGGCAGCGCCGCATGGCACAGGGCGCCCACAGCCAGCCGGGGGTCCCAGAATGTTACTCCCACGCACGAACCCAGGACCGTCCGCAGGATGGCCGGTTTCCGGCACAACTGGACCGCACCGGCATCGACGTGCAAAACCGGCAGATCAAAGAGATCTTCCGCCAGCATCGGTTTTCCCCAAAATCGATGAGGCGATCGGAACCGTGGACAAGATCATGAAACCAAAGAGGCAAGCCTAGAAGAGTTCGACATTGTCGCCTAAGTCGTCGCCGGACTTATCCGGCAGTTCCACCGCAGCAGGTGGGATCTCGCCGGAAGCGCCGCCCGCTGCCGCGCCATGGACTGCCCGCTCCGCTTCCATGGTGTAGCGGACCTCGTGGCGGGCGACCGTCTCGGCATCGCAGCCGAGGCCGCCCTCGGGAGCGATCATCGAGATAACCTCCTCCAGTTGCCGCAGCGCAGCGTCGAAAACCTGTTCGGCGCGACGGTGGATGTCGATCCGGGAAGCAGCTTCCTCCAGATCGTTTCCCAGCGCCCTGGATGCCGCATCGATCATCCCCCACTGCTCCTCGATCTGACGGCGGATCCCGGCGATCCGGGAGGTGCAGGCGAGCAGTTCGCGCCGGAGGACATCGGACGAGCTGCCTTCATCTCCGGCAACATGCGCCGTCAGCCCTTTTGCCCCTTCTGAAAGGGAGCGGAGGTGCGATGCTACAGGCCCAATCCACTGCGGGGTATCTCCGGTGATTTCCTGAATCTTCCCCGCAAGCACCCCCAGCGCCGCGCCTTCCGAACCAATGTGAGAAGTCTTGATCTGGGCATTCAGGGCCACGATGTTCATGGCAAACCCGGTATTCTCGATCTGATTTGCGAATTCCGCCATGTGGTTGATACCGGAGATCGCAGATCGGACCGTCTGCGACAGCCGCTGGGAGGATTCATCGTATTGCCCAAACTTACTGCCCACTTCCCGCAGGCGGGACTCTACCTCATCCAGCACCGAATTCCCCTGGCTGTCGGTGGCTCGCACCATCTCCCGTGTATCCGTGGAGATGGCTGCAGTCTGACCGGCGACTGCGTGCAGGCTCTCCAGAATGCTGGCCACGGCCGTTACCAGGGCGCTGCGCGTATGGCGAAGCTGTGCGGCCTGTAAGCGCGAGCTGTTTACCGCGAAGTGCACATCTTCCCGGCTGGGCCCGGGGCTGCCCAGCCGGCCCGCAATCTCTTGAAAAGCCTCGCAGATGTGCTCCGTCTGCTGACGGGTGATGTCTTGGAACTGCATGGACGTGACCAGTTGG
>CAZMRK010000551.1:0-5654 GCA_964568355.1 uncultured Solibacteraceae bacterium
TTTGCGGTAACCAGTTCGTTATGTACGCTCACATACTTGCTCCCGCAGGCCAGGCCCGCCAGCAGCAGAACTACAACGACGATCAGGGCAACTTTCATAAGCTCTCACTCTTCCAGACGATCACTTTTCCAGACGATCCACGGCCTGAATCACCTTGCCGATGCTCTCCAGATAGGCGGCCAGCACCGGCGCCGGCTCCAGGTCGCGCGGTTTGCGGCGTTCTTCCCGAACGTCCAGCAGTTGCTCGAACGGGCTGGGATCGATCCCGAAACGCTGCTGCGCCTGGGCCACGATCTCGCGCTTGGCCATGCCGGTCTCGACCCCCGCCAGCCGCAGCGCGTGGCGGAACAGCACGCAGAACGTGGAGACCGAATCGAGCAGCAGACGCCGCAGCAGATCTTTGTCCTCCAGCACGCCGGAGGATTTCTGGCGCAGCCGGAGCAGTTTCGAGCGCAACTCCTGCTCCACCTGTGCCCGGTAAAACGAATCGTCGATTTCGAGCGTCGATACCACATCCTTGCCGTAGAGGATCCGGTGCTGGCGCTGGATATCGTGGAATTCGATCGCGAAGCAATCGGTCGACGTGCGTACTTCCTCTTCGCTCAACAACAGCGGCGCGGGATTCTCCAGGCCGCGCCACCATTGAAAAATCTCGCGCGTCTGGCCCAACTCCCGAACAGTGATCTGGGTCAGCACGCAAAGAATATTGATATCGGAGAACCTGCCGTGGTGGTTGCCTCCCGCCGCGGAACCGTAAAGAACCACCGAGACCAGACGGTCGCCGAAGGTCTTTTGGAGTTTCTCCGAAAGTTGGCTGAGCACACGCTCCATAGGCTTGCCTACCAGTCGCTCGACGCGCCCCCGCCGCCGGAGTCTCCGCCGCCAAAGCCGCCGAAACCACCCAGATCCGGCCCTCCAAAGCCTCCGCCGCCGCGTCCCCCCCAGGATGAGCGCCCGGCCATTCCGCCCAGAATCAATCCCGGCAGAAAACCTCCACCGCCGCCCCCATACCCACCGTACCCGCCCGGCCTGCCGCCCGAACGCAGCAGCCACAACAGCACGAACAGCCCGCCGAGCAGCACCGGCCAGGGAATGGAGTCGCCCGTGCGCGGCCGGATGCGGCGATCGAGTGCGCTGTCGATGGAGACGCCCTTGGCTGCGGCGATCCTGCTGCCGATCACCTGCGCCGCAGCCTTCAGGGCTTCGCCATACTGATTCTGGCGAAGCGCCGGGCGCATCTCCCGCAGGATGCTGCCCGCCATCCCGTCCGTGATCGAAGGCTCCAGCCCATAGCCGATCTCCAGCCGGCTGCGGCGATCCCGGGTGACCAGCAACAGCAGGATGCCTTCATTCTTCCCTTTCTTGCCGACACCCCAGGCCCGAAAGATCGTGTTGGCGACATCCTCCACCGGCTCGCCTTCGAGCGTGGGGATCGTGACCAGGGCCATTTCCGCGCCCGTGGAACGCTCGACGCTGGCGCAGTATGCTTCCAACTCGGCTCTGCTGGCGGCGTCCACCACACCGGAGAAGTCGCTGACGTACCCCTGAGGGTGAAGGGATTTCCAATCTACTGCCCATGCGGCGCCGAACGAAATCAGCAGAACGGCCCAGAGCCGCAACAGGTTTCTCATCGTGGCGAAACCTCAGTGTACTACGGCAAAATGCCGCAACGTCCCGTGCTTAGCAGACCAGGTCTTCCCGGCCGATGCGCACGCCATCCAGGTTGCCCAACACCGTCAAAGCCACCTGTTTGGAATCGAAAAAAGTCTGCGCAATGCGCTGCACATCGTCGGCGGTCACGGTTTCGATGCTCTCCACCAGCTCATCCAAGGTGAAGAAGCGGGAGAAGTACATCTCCTGGCGGGCCAGGTTGGACATACGGCTGGAAGTGGATTCCAGGCTCAACATAAGCGAGCCCTTGAGGTGGTCTTTGGCGCGGCGAAGCTCCTCGTCGGAGACCCGCTCCTGCTTCAATTGGCGGAATTCTTTCATGATCGATTCCACCACCTTGCGCGCCGACTCGGCGGAAGTGCCGGCATAGATCGCCAGGCAGCCGGTATCCCGGTAGGGATTCAGTTCGGAAAAGACGGCGTAGGCCAAGCCTTGCCGCTCCCGGATATTCTGAAACAGGCGGGAGCTCATTCCGCCTCCCAGCATCGTATTCAGCACATAACAGGCAAAGCGCTGTTCGTGCGGCAGCGGATACGAGGGCACACCCAGGCACAGGTGCACCTGTTCGAGCGATTTCTTGTTGCGCAGGGCGATGCGCGCGTGCGTGTTCGGCACCGTTCCGCCCGCCGTCTCCGAAGCCGGCGCCAGCGATTCAAAATGCTCCCGCACCAGGTTTACCACGCGCTCGTGGGTCAGATTCCCCGCAGCCGTGATCACCATGTTCGAGGGGGTATACACCTGGCGATAGTAGCTCTCGGTCATGCCGCGGTCGAAACGCCGCACCGTCTCCCGCGTCCCCAGAATCGGCTTGCCCAGCGGATGGTCTTTCCAGAAATTCGAAGTGAAAATCTCATGCACCAGGTAGTCCGGACTGTCCGCTTCCATCTTGATTTCTTCGAGAATCACGCTCTTTTCTTTGGCGATATCCTCGTCGCGGAACAGCGGGTGCAGCACCAGGTCGGCAATCACGTCAAAGGCCAGCGAGAGATGCTCGTCCAGCACTTTGGTGTTGAAACAAACCAGCTCCTTGGCCGTAAATGCGTCCAGGTTCCCGCCAATCGAGTCCACCGAACGGGCGATATCCTCGGCCGAACGGGTAGTGGTCCCCTTAAACAGCATGTGCTCGATGAAATGCGAGATGCCGTTCTGTTCCGGCATCTCCCGGCGCGAACCGGTGCCGATCCAGATCCCGATCGAGACCGAGCGAACGTGCGGCATGGCCTCCGTAATCACACGGACACCATTGTCCAGCGTGGTCATCTCAATATCGCGTACAGGGCTGTAAGATACTGTCATTCCAGAAGTTGGAGGCGGGTGCACCTCTGTTCTTAGGATAACGCGCTACCTGATAGAATAGCTATAGATGTCCCAAGCCCTTCTAGGCATGGAACTTACCGAGATTCGGGAGACTCTGGGGCCCGATCAGCCGGCCTTCCGCGCCAAGCAGATCTACGACGCGTTGTACCACCAGCAGGTGCCCGATCTGGTCCAGATTTCCACCCTGCCGGCCAAACTGCGCGCCGATCTGGCCGGCCAGCACACGGTCGGGCTGCCGGAGATTGCCCGCCGGTACGAGTCGTCCGACGGCACCCGGCGCTACCTCTTGCGACTGGAAGACGCCCGCACGGTCGAAACCGTGCTGATGCCGGAGGGGGGGCGCGACACCATCTGCATCTCCAGCCAGGTGGGCTGCCCGGTCGATTGCAAGTTCTGCATGACCGCGCTGCTCGGCCTGGAGCGCAACCTCACCGCCGGCGAGATCGTCGGCCAGGTGCTGCTGGTCTGCCGCGACAACGCGCTGCGCCGCGACGGCGGCCGGCTCAATATCGTCATGATGGGACAGGGCGAGCCGCTTCTGAATCTCCCCAACGTGTTGAAGGCCACCCGCCTGTTGACCGATCCCGCCGGATTCGCCCTCTCGCCCCGGCGCATCACGGTGTCCACGGCCGGCATCATTCCCAAAATCGAGGAACTGGGCCGCGAAGCCGTGCGCCCCAAGCTGGCCATTTCGCTCAACGCCTCCACCGAGGAAACCCGCCAGCAATTAATGCCCATCACCCGCAAGTATCACCTGAACGATCTGCTGGAGGCTTGCCGGGCCTATCCCCTGCGCCCGTGGGAGAAGCTCACATTCGAGTACGTCCTGCTGAAGGGCGTCAACGATACCGATGCCGACGCCCGGCGCCTGGTGCGGATGCTTGCCAACCTGAATGCCAAGGTCAACCTGATCGCGCTCAACCCCGGGCCTGGCATTCCTTTCGAAACCCCGGACCCGGAGCGCGTCGCCAGTTTCCAGCAAATCGTGCGCAAGGCGATGCCCTGTTTTCTGCGCAAGCCGCGCGGTCTGGATATCTACGCGGCTTGCGGCCAGCTCAAGCGCAACGAACCCGTAGTTTCTGAGCCACGACCGTAAGGGAGTGGTCTCCGGACGCCTACTGGATCTTCATGGCCCACTTGATCGCTTCGGTCCACATCGTCTGGATATCCGTGCGGTCCCAGACTTCCTCCCGATGCCCTAGCGAGGAGTAGAACACCCGGCCCTTGCCGTATGGGCGGGTCCAGGTAACGGCGAAATCCTGATCCGTGCGATGCACCCGCGGATTCTTCAAATCCACCGTCTTGGGATCCACACTCATCAGCACGTGCACCTTGTCCCGCGAATAGTCCTTGAACTGGTAGATTTCGTCGTAAATCGTGAATTCCGCCGGGAACTGGCGCGTCGCGGGAAACTGGCGATCCTCCACCCGAATCCCGACCTTCACCTGTCCCCAGGGATGCTCGTTGAAGTAGCCGCCAATCATGTCCCCATATTCAGGCCACTTATAGAAGGTGTCGGTAGCGCTGTGCGCGCCCAGAAAGCCCTTGCCGTCCTCCTTGATGAACGAGAGCAGAGCAGCCTTCTGCTCATCGTCCATATCCAGTTCGCCGGTGGTGTAGAAGAAAATGGCGTCGAAATAGTCCAGATTCTTGGCATTGCCGCCCAGTTTCTTCTTGGTGATCAACTGCGAGTCGGTGCGGATATACGTATCCCACAAGCCGGTCTGTTGCCCCAGCTTTTCGAGCGTAGCCAGCCCGTGTGAAACCGAATCGTGCTGGAACCCCTTGACTTCCCCGATAGCCAGCAACTTCTTGCGCTTGGGGGCCTGCGTTTGCGGCGAGGCGATGGACGCAGCCAGGAGCAGAATTCCGAAACCAACAAGACGTTTCATCGTAAAAGAACCTTTGGCAAAAATCATAGCAGACGCGAATCTGCGAAATTCAGACCCTCTGCAAACGCCGCAGCGTGAAGATCTCCGGATGCATGTTTTCGTTCTGCAGCCGTTTCCAGTCGTCGTTGACGTGAATCAGCTTCCCGCTCACGTGATTGGAGCGCTCCGAGGCCAGGAACAGCGCCAGTTGAATCTGCTTCTCCGGCGGGGTTCCACCGGTCAGCCGCACCCTTTCGGCGTCCTCGATCTCTTTGTTCCCCGCCCGCGGCCCGGCCTGCAGGATCTCGTCCGTCATCGTGCTGTAGCTGCCCCCCGGTGCCATGCAGTTCACCTGAACGTTGTGATCGCGAGCCTCCTCGGCCAGCACTTCGGCAAACCGCACCACGGCGGTCTTCGAAGCGGCATACGCCGAGAAATTCGGTCGCGCGTAGGCGGAGCCGCCGCCGCTCAGCAGCACAATCTTCCCCGAGCGCCGCGCCACCATCTGCGGCAGCACGGCATGGCAGGCGTGCATCACCCCCACCAGGTTGATCTCGATGGTCTGGGCCCAGGCTCGCGGATCGTTCTCCCAAAGCGGGCCGATCGGCCCCTGCACCGCCGCCGCGGCGATCAGCACATCCACGCTGCCGAAGGCGCGCTCCAGGCATTCGACCGCCCGCGCCACCTGCTGATAGTCCCTTACATCGGCCTGCAGGGGCAACGCCCTGCCCCCGCCATGCTCGATCTCGAGCTTGGCCAGGTCCAGTTCGGGCTGACTGCGAGCCAGCAGCCCTA
>CAZMRK010000552.1:0-3062 GCA_964568355.1 uncultured Solibacteraceae bacterium
TGCCGATCCGGTGACGTAGCCTTCCTGTCCATCGTAAGCCGATAGGTTCAGCTTGACGACCACCCACTCTTCCGGACCGATGATTTTGTCGAGGCCGCCGGTACGGGTATCCCCCAGTTCGATCGCCTTCCGCACCATTCCCTCGATTTGCGCGGCGGTAAGCTCCGCGTCTACCGGACGCGGGTCCGCAAGTCCTTTGATCGGCGTGCCATCATGGTCGCTCGACCCTTTCAAGCTGGACAGTACGATCGCCACGCGCGGCGTCGTATCCTGGCTGGCCGTGGCCGTAACCGATTCCTCGGCCGGCTTCTGCTGGCTCGCGGCAAAGCCGACGGCCGCCGCTCCCAACCCCAAGAAGTGCCTTCTATTCATGACGGGCTCCCTTATCCAGTATACGGTTTTCAGGCCTGTTTCTGCTTTTTCTCGGGATTCCCGTGCGGAACGCTACGGTGATAGATGTAAAATCCGGAAGCCGAAAGAAAATCCCTGGTTACTTCGAGGCACCAGACGCGTCTACTCATTATCAACATGAACGATGCCGGCGGGTGGGCCGACGACACGAGGCCCACATCCGCCGGCGCCTCCACTGCTTTCGACAAGTAACTTACGTACAAAACGCGACTCTTACAACCTTGACGGGCATCGGATCCCGGGATACAATTCCGCCCAGAGAGCCAGGCTTACTGCAGCGAATTTGTATCTTTCGTTACAGGGACCTGACATTGCGAAAGCTTCTGCCGAAGGGGATTGTTCATGCCACGTCGCGTGTCCGTATTGTTTCTTCTGTCCATATTGGGAGCTGTGCCGATGTTTGCTCAGACCCCAACCGCAACGCTCCAGGGAAGTGTCCTGGATGCCAGCGGCGCCGTTGTACCCGGCGCTACGATCGTCATCACAAATTCCAATACTAACGAATCGGTCCAGGTTTCTTCCGGGTCGGATGGACGCTATCTGCGTCCGTTCCTTCTGCCGGGGACTTACTCGATTACGGTAGAAAAGACCGGGTTCCGGTCGGTCCGTCAGGAGAATATCAAGCTCGACGTCGGACAAAACCGGTCCGTGGATCTGACCATTGAAGTCGGAGCGATCACGCAGCAGGTGGAGATCAGCGCCGCCCCGCCGCCTTTGGATATCAACACTTCCTCGATCGGCCAGGTGATCGAGAACAAGCGCATCATGGAGCTGCCTCTGAACGGCCGCGCGGTGTTCAACCTTGCCAACCTGACGCCGGGCGTGAATCCGACCGGAGGCGGCGCTACTCCGGCCATGGGAGGCGCTCGCAACGCCATGAGCGAGCTGCAAATCGACGGCATGACCGATATCGCTCCCGAAAATAACATCGGGATCAACAATCGTGTTTACGAACCCCAGGTGGACGCGGTCGAGGAATTTAATGTCCAGGTGAACTCCTTAGCCGCCGAGTACGGGCGCTTTGCCGGAGGCGTGATCAACGTGGTCACTAAGTCCGGGACTAACTCATTCCACGGCACGGCGTACGACTTTCTGCGAAACAGCAAGCTGGACGCGAACGATTTCTTTGCCAATCGCGCCGGAAGCGGCAAAGGCAGCTTCAAGCGCAATCAGTGGGGCGGCACTATCGGCGGGCCGATCGTCCTGCCCAAGATCTACAACGGCAAAGACAAATCTTTCTTCTTTTTCGGCTTTGAGGGCACCAACGCACGCAGCCAGACGGTCTACACGGGCACAATGCCGACCGACGCCTGGCGCGCCGGCGATTTCTCCGACCTGAGGACTTCGTCCGGGCAGCCCATCACGATCTATGATCCGCTGACCGTCCAGGAGGATCCGGCCAATCCGGGGAAATTCATCCGCAGTCCCTTCCCGGGCAATCGCATTCCCGTCGAACGCATGGATCCGGTTGCGGTGAACGCCATGAAATACTTCCCCCGGCCGAACAGCAATCCCACAAACCCGTACACCAACGCGAACAACTACACCAATACGGGCACGGGACCGAGCGACGGCTACCGCATCGATACCCGCATCGACCATAACTGGAGCCGCTTCTGGCGCATGTTTGCGCGAGTCTCGACGACCTGGTCCTCCGGAGTTTCGTTCAACGGGTTCGGGAACCTTGCCACCTCGAGCGGCAGCGGTCCTTCCAGCGGCCGCGCCACGCAGCTTTCCATCGATCAAACGTTCACCATCAGCCCGACTGTGATCGCGAACCTGCGCTACGGATTCGGCCGCACGCGCTCTACCAGCCTGCCGTTCTCCGACGGGATCGATCTGACCGCTCTCGGCTTTCCCGCTTACTACCAGTCGGCGGCCGACCGGGAGGGCCGCGAGTTTCCGCGCATGGATTTTGGCGGAACGGTGGCGAATCTGGGGCAATCGGGATGGACCCGGCTGTTCATGGCCCCGATGGTGCACCAGTTGACCGGCAATATCAGCAAGATTCTGCCCAAGCACAGCATCAAAATGGGCGGCGAGTACCGGAAACTGCTGATCAACTTCCAGCAGGCCGGCTATCCTTCCGGCACGTTCAACTTCCGCAACGACTGGACCCAGCAGGAGATCTCCACAGCCAGTCCGACGGCGGGATTTCCGCTGGCCTCGTTTCTGCTGGGCCTTCCCAACAACACCGGCGGGGCCTTCACACACGACGGGACGGCGGCCTCGGCCAGCTCCTATTTCGCCGGCTATATCCAGGATGACTGGAAGATCACCCGTAATCTGACATTGAACCTCGGCGTGCGCTACGACCTGGATATCCCGCGCACGGAGCGCTTCAACCGGTATTCGTACTTCAACATGTTCGAAGCCTCGCCGATCGCGGGGCAAGTACCGGCCTCCGCCTGTCCGGCCTGCGGAAATCTGCTGGGCGCCATGCACTTTGTCACACCCGATAACCGGCGCCAGACGCCTACCGACAAGAACAACATTGGGCCGCGGTTCGGCTTCGCCTGGAGCGCGACTAACAAGATGGTGATCCGCGGCGGCTATGGCATCGCGTATCCGCCCTCGGCGCTGCAGGCCGCCGGGACGACCGGCGCGGCCGGGATGCAGGGCTTCCGCGGATCCACGGATTTCAACAGCTC
>CAZMRK010000553.1:0-2578 GCA_964568355.1 uncultured Solibacteraceae bacterium
TCGATCGGATGGGATGCGCCGTTTTGTGGAACCGGCGGGCGCACGGGCTGCCGGAAAGCCCAGAACTGCCGGGCATCGGCAGGCAGCGGCATCTCTTCGGTGGCGGCGAGGGCATTCGCGCCCGATTCGCGCGGCGCCACGTTCTCCCAGGCCGCGCCCTGATTGATCCAGGATTCGAGGATCCGCAATTCCTCGGGCGTGAGTTGCCCATCCATCGGCATGCGCGGCTTTTCCTGCCCGCTCACCAGCCGGTAGAGCCGGCTTTGGGCGGAGTTGCCGGGCGTGAGTGCGGGACCGTGGTCGCCGCCCTTGAGCGCGGATTCGCGTGTTCGCAGATCCAGGTGGGAAAGTTGCACGGCGCCGCCGTGGCATTTCCAGCAGCTTTTCTGAAAAATCGGGGCGACGTCTTTGGAGAAGGAGACCGGTGCGTCGGCGGCATACGCCACCGAGGATGTGAGCAGGAATACAACCGGCAGGCTCCGCGACAGCACGCACCCTCCGTTTCTATTGCGGACATTATATGCCAATACGCTGATAAGATTCTGGGCATGGGTCTATCCCGCCGGGAACTCCTGCAGGTGCCCGCCGCGATGCAACTCGGCGGCAGGCACGAACCGTGGTACAGCCGGCCCATGCGATGGGGCCAGTTGACGCTGGTGGAGGACGATCCACCCAAGCTGGATGTGGGCTATTGGCTGGACTATTTCCGCCGCTGCCACTGCGACGCCGTGACGCTCTCGGCCGGCGGGGTGGTGGCCTACTATCCCACCAAAATTCCGATGCACTACCGCAGCGCCTACCTGGGCACGCGGGACAGCTTCGGTGAGCTTTGCCGCGGCTGCCAGAAGATGGGCATGGTCGTAGTGGCGCGCGTGGATCCCCACGCCGCCCACGAAGATATGTTCCGCGCTCACCCGGATTGGATGGCGGTGGACGAGCAGGGCAAAATCCGGCACCACTGGGTGATGCCGGAGTTGTACGTGACCTGCCCCCATGGACCTTACAACCGGGTTTTCCTGACCGAGGTGATGCGGGAAGTGGTGGCCAACTACGGGGTGGATGGGATCTTTGCGAATCGCTGGGCCAATACCGCCAGCTTTGAGGTCTGCTATTGCCGGAATTGCCGCCAGAGCTTCGGGCAGGACCTGCCGCGTACCCGCGATCCGCGCGACAAAGTCTGGCGCGACTACACCCTCTGGTACCAGGAGTCGCTCTTTTCGCTCATGAAGCTCTGGGATGGCGAGATCCGCAAGATCCGCCCGGAGGCGACCTTCCTGCCGAACAGTGGCGGCGGGGTGACCAATGCGCTCGATTGGAAGCGCTTCGGGGAGATGGCCGAGACGCTGATCAGCGACCACCAGGGACGCAGCGGTGTGATTCCGCCCTGGAGCAACGGGATGTCGGCCAAGGTATTCCGCTCTTCCGCGGGCAAGAAAGCGATTGTTGGAATTTTCGGCATAAACCTGGCGACGTCCCACCGCTGGATGAAATCGGTGAAAAGCGACGCCGAGCAGCAGGTCTGGATTGCCGATGGAGTGGCCAATGACTTCCGCCCCTGGTTCACCAAGTTCGGCGGCGTGCAGGAAGATGAGCGCTGGATGCCGGTTGTTGAGAAATTCTACAAGTGGCACAAAACGGCAGAGAAGTATCTGCGCGACCGGGAGCCGGTTGCACGGGTCGGAATGGTCTATTCCCAGCAGACCAGCCATTACTACAATGGACCGGTCCACGACTCGGTCAACGGGATGTACCACGCGCTCATCGAAGCCCGCGTACCGTTTGAAATGGTCCATGACCACATCTTGGACGCCGCCTCCCTGGCCCGCTACAAGCTCCTGGTGCTGCCCAACGTCGCCGCTCTATCGGATCGACAATGCGAGCAGTTGCGGGCTTTTGCGAAGGCCGGTGGCAGCCTGGTAGCCACTTTCGAGACCGCCCTTTTCGACGAATGGGGGAATCCTCGCAAGGAGTTCGGGCTGGGCGATGTCTTCGGGATCCGCTATCGCGGCCGGGTGCTGGGTCCTTTACGGAATTCGTATCTGGCATTCGCCGGCAAGCCGGGCCAGCGCCATCCGATCCTGGCCGGCTTCGATACGGCGGCTTACACGGTAAACTCGATCCGCCGCGTGGACACGGAAGGCGATGGAGATTCGCCGATCACTCTGATTCCCTCCTATCCCGATCTACCGATGGAGTATGTCTACGAGCGGGTTCCCCGCGGCCACGTGGCGCAGGTGTTTTTGCGCGAATCGGGCGCCTCGCGGACAGTCTACTTCCCCATGGACCTGGACCGGACCTTCTGGGAGTTCCTGCTGGAGGATCACGGGCGGCTGCTGGCGAATGCCGTACGCTGGGCCATGGCGGAGCCCCCGTCGCTGGTGGTCGAAGGTCCCGGGATCCTGGATATCAGCCTGTGGCGGCAGAAATCCGCGCTGGTCGCCCACCTGGTCAACCTCACCAACCCCATGATGATGAAGGGGCCGATCCGGGAACTGGTGCCCGTGGGGGCGCAGGCGGTCCGCATCCGGCTACCGCGCGACGCACGAGTAAGCCAGGTACACCTGCTGGTGAGCGGCGC
>CAZMRK010000554.1:0-4235 GCA_964568355.1 uncultured Solibacteraceae bacterium
GCTTGAGCTTGAGAATCATACGTCGCGATGGATGCCGGCCAACTGCGATTGCATCACGGAAGGCAGCAAACGCGCAATGGCGATAATGATCCAGCCGTAGCGCGGTGTCACCACGGTGCGTGCGTCGCGCTCCACGCCGCGCACGATCGCGGAGGCGCACTCCTCGGCCGTGGTAGCAAAGCGCTTACCCTTAATGAGACGCTCCGGCGGCCGCGCGCCCAGCGCGTGCTGCTGAAAATCCGTCTTGACATATGAGGGACATACCAGCATGGCGTGGATGCCGTCGGCAGCCAGCTCCATCCGCAAGCCTTCGGTCAGCGAGCCGAGAGCGTACTTGGAAGCGCTGTAGAGCGTCAGCCAGGGCAGGGTCATCTTGCCTGCCATCGAGCTGATGTTGACGATCATGCCGCTCTTGCGCTCGCGCATGTGCGGGATCGCGAGTCCGGCCAGCGCCAGAGGCGCGAAGAAATTGAGCTCGAATAGCCGCCGGACCTCCTCGTCGGGGGCCTGCCAGGCAGACGTATAGAGGCCGATGCCCGCATTATTCACCAGGATATCGATGGCGCCGAAGCGGTCCAGCGTGCGCTCGATCACTCGCGCGCGGGTTTCCGCTTCGGTGATATCGCCGGCCGTCACCACGGCATCGGGGCCGCCCACCCGATGCAATTTCTCCTCGGACCGCGCGGTCAGCGAGAGCCGCGCCCCGCGGCTACGGAAGGCCGCTGCACAGGCGGCCCCAATGCCTTCCGACGCGCCGGTAATGAGTGCGACTTTTCCCTCAATTTGCATGTAGTTGAATTGCCGGAATGGGGACGAAACGCAATAATAGTACCATGTCAGCCGGGCTCATCCCGCTCTTCCCGCTCAAAGCGGTGGTTTTTCCGCGGACGCCGCTGCCGCTGCACATCTTTGAGGACCGCTACAAGAAAATGGTGGGAGATGCCATTCGGGACCAGTCCGAATTCGGGGTAGTCCTGGCCAAGGACGAAGGCATCGTCAATGCGGGTTGCACGGTAATCGTGGACAAGGTGTTGAAGAACTACCCCGATGGACGCCTGGATATCGTGACCAAAGGGCGGCGGCGATTCGAAATCCTTTTTCTCAATGAAGAATTGGATTATCTGCGCGGAGAGGTGGAATTTTTCGACGACGAGGAGAACGAGCCCATTCCGGAAGACCTGCAAAATCGTGTGCTGTCGCAGTATAAGAGCCTGCTCGAGATCGGCGAGATCCACAGCCCGGGTGAACCTGACTTGAGTGACGAGCAGCTCAGCTTTCAACTGGCACAGGCCATTCCCGAGCCGGACTTTCTGAATGTACTCCTGCGTACACGCTCCGAGGCGGCGCGGCTTAAGGAATTAGGCGAATTTCTTTCGCAATTCATCCCACGGCAGAGACAAATTCACAAGATAAGAAAGTTAGCCCCGCAGAACGGATTCGGCGGGAAGTTAGCGGGCATGTAAGCGCCATGGCTGGTTCTCCCAGACCGTTTCCGTTGTTCAGTTCCCTGCTGATCCACGGCTTGGTGCTGGGTTGGGTGGCATGGGGTCCCGAGCGCGGACCGGAAGAAAAGCCGCGATCGCTCTATGATCAGGTGATTGCTCCCCACGAAAAGCAATTGGTCTGGTTTTCTTTCCGCGATAAACTGCCGGACGTATCGCCCCTGGAGCGTCACGGAATCTCCCAGCCGCCGGAGGCCCGGGTAAAGGTTCCGCAGCAGCAGATCGTCTCGCGAGCCAGGACCGGCCGTACGCCGCAGATGATCTGGACGCCAGCGCCGGTTCTGGACCAGCCGCGGGATCTGCCGTTGCCCAACCTGATGGCCTTTGAAACACCGCAAGCGCCGGCGCCGCCAGTGAAGCCTCCCCCAGCAAAACCAAAGCTGTTCGTCCCGCCTCCGGAAGCACCGCGTCCGGCAGCCGAGATCGCGGCCCTGGCGCCGGCGCCGCAGATCGCCCCGCAGTCCCTTCCCCAACAGACTCTTTTGCCGCAGAAGATGGCGCAGCCTGTGCGTGAGTTTGTAGCTCCGCGCGAGCATCGGGAAGCGGCTGCCTCCCCCAGACTGCCGGCGGCCCCGGAGATCGCGCTGGCAGGTGCGGGGGGAGTGGAAAATCCGCTGCGCGTCGCGATGGCACGGCCGGTCCGCGAGTTCATCACTCCGGTAGACCATCGCCAGCCGGTGGCCGATCCCAAACTGCCGCTGCCTCCGGAGCCCGCCGGCCGGGCCGCGGGAGGTGGGGAGAGCTCTCCGGTCAACGGAACATTGCCGGAGGCCGTCGTGGGAGGAATGGCGCGGCCGGTGCGGCAGTTTGTGCCGCCCCGGCAACACGCATCGTCGGCGCGCGGATCCGGCGGTAGCGCCACCCTGGCCGAGCCTCCCCCGCTGGCGTCCCCGGAATCGGCAAGTGGAAGGGGTTCGCGAAACCTGCGCCTGGCCGTGGTTGGCTTGAATCCCGCGGAGAAATTGGAAGCGCCGCTTCCCGAAAATTCGCGGCCCGCGCGGTTCTCTGCCGCCGACAAAGTGCGCAGCAAAGGCGGAGATGGGGAACCGGTGGAAACGGCGCGAATCTTCGTGCCCGACCTGATGGTGCGAGGCGGAGGCACACCGGCCGCCCAGCCGGTGCTGGTGGCGCGGCAGGCGCCTACCTCGCAAGCCAGCCTCCAGGCGGCCCTGCGCTCAGCTAAGTCCGGAATCCCCCCTCTCGATGCTCCACCGGTCATCGACCACGAGCCCCCTCCCGATCCTTCTTTGCTGGGCCGCGTGGTCTATCGCCTGGCGATCCAGATGCCCAATGTCAGCAGCTATTCAGGTAGCTGGACGATGTGGTTCGCCGAACGTGACGCAATTTCCGGACCCGGCATGCGTCTGCCGGAGCCTCTGCGCAAAGTCGACCCGAAGTATTACGCATCCGCCATGCGCGATCGGGTAGAGGGCAGAGTGCGGCTGCGCGCGATAATCGAAAAGAATGGCCATGTGGCGGATGTGGCAATCGTGCAGAAGCTCGACGAACGTCTGGATCAGAGTGCCGCCGAGGCGCTGAGGAAGTGGGAGTTCACCCCGGCAGCGCGTGGCGGTGTCCCCATAGCCATGGACATGGTGGTAGAAATCCCCTTTCGCCTGAAGCCGGAAAGCCAGAAGACTCCGCGCTAAAGCGACGCTACTCGTCCGCGTCCGGCCTTGCAACGCTCACATTCTATGCGTCATACTGTTGGTGGACTCGTACAAGTCGTACGAACGGTACACGCCATGACACGCCTCAATGTCTCAAAAGCGCGAGAGAATTTTCCCGAAGTTGTAAACCGCGCCGCCTACGGGAAAGAGCGGACCATTGTCTCCCGCCGTGGGAAAGACTTGGCCGCTGTCATTCCCATTGATGATCTCCACCTCCTGGAGCGCTTGGCCCATGAGAAAATGGACCGAATCGACCTCGAAGACGCCCGGGCCGCTTTGAAAGAGGCGGAAGAGAAAGGGACTATTCCACTTGAAGAAGCGAGGAAGCGCTTGGGTCTATAGCTGCACGCCTACTAACAACCGGGTGATGACAGAATCGAAGAAGACGTCATACACTCTGGAATTTACGCCCGCCGCTCTCCGGGAACTCGAGAAACTGGACCCAAACGTCCGCAGGAAGATCTTTTCTGACATAGAAGCTCCAAGAAAATCCCCGTCCGTATGGAGTGGAGAAGATGGAGACAAAGGAGAAGCTCTACCGTGTCTATGTGGGACCGGGGAAGAACTACCGCACCATCTATCAGATTCGGGATGCGGCTCTCCTCGTCTCGTAGTGAAGGTGGGAGACCGAAAGCAGGTCTACCGCCGCCTGAAGTGAACGACGATCTCCGCGCTGACGTTACTGCAACAGGCGGCGCATGGCCCCCGTAAGGATATCTTCCACCTCGGGCCCAACCCGGGAAGGCGTTCCCGTTTCGTAGCCTCCCTGTCCGTAAGCCACCCGCGTTCCGATGTAGCCTGGGCCGTATTGCCCATAGGCCGCCATGGCGACCCAGGACGACGGCTTCATCGGTTCCGCCGCCAACTGATATTCGACGAAAAGCTCGCCCGGCATATGCAGGATGAAGTTCGGACCAAGGCGCAGGGCGGCGAGTTCGATGGGGTCGCGCGAGCGCTCGACCCAGGCCAGGTCCGGAGCCGCGCCCAGACGGTCGAGCAACTTGGCTTGCGGATTGGCTAGAATCGCCCGCAACTGGTCGGCGTGCAGCGTATCGCGCGCGGG
>CAZMRK010000555.1:0-2785 GCA_964568355.1 uncultured Solibacteraceae bacterium
TCTGTTGGACCAGGTGCTGCGCGTCTTCGAAGTGCAGCCGGAATACGATCTCGATTGCATGCTGCCGGGCCAGACGCTGTTTCAATCCACCTCCCGCATCCTGGCCGCGCTCGAGCCCGTGTTCGCCGCCGAACAACCCGATCTGGTGCTGGTCCAGGGAGACACTACCACCACGTTATGCGGCGCGCTGGCGGCCTTCTATGCCCGTGTGCCCGTGGGCCACGTCGAAGCCGGTCTGCGCACCGGCGATCTGGCCGAGCCCTTCCCCGAAGAGCTGAATCGTGTGCTGACCGGCCGCATGACCGCCCTGCACTTCGCCGCTACCGATTGGGCCGCGGCAAACCTGCGCCGGGAAGGAGTCCCGCCGGAAGCCATCACCGTCACCGGCAACACCGGCATCGATGCCGTGCTCCACGTTCGCGACCAGATCCGGCAGGGGCGCTGGCCCGAGCCGGCCCCACTCCCGCTCGACCCCGATCGTAAGCTGATCCTGGTCACCGCCCACCGCCGGGAGAGCTTCGGCGAGGGCTTCGAGCAGATCTGCGCCGGCCTCTCCGATCTCGCGTGCCGGCCGGACGTGCAGATCGTCTATCCGGTGCACCCCAATCCTCACGTGCGCCAGCCGGTCTATCGCAGCCTCGGCGGCCTGCCCCACGTGCACCTGGTCGAGCCCCTGGAATACGTCCCGTTCGTAGCCCTGCTGATGCGGTCCTATCTGGTGCTCACCGATTCGGGAGGCATTCAGGAAGAAGCTCCCTCGCTCGGCAAACCGGTCCTGGTCATGCGCGACAAGACCGAGCGGCCCGAAGCCGTGGAAGCCGGAACCGCCCGTCTGGTCGGTCCGCACCGCGACCGCATCGTCGCCGAGTGCGAGCGGCTGCTCGACGACCCGGCGGCATACCAATCCGTCGCCCGCGCCCACAATCCCTACGGAGACGGCCATGCCAGCGAGCGCATCGGCCGCGCGATCCACCGTTTCCTTACGCGCTGACCGGCTGCCAGGCCCGCGCGATCGCTTCCGCGCGTGCCGCCCAGCTCTCCCGCCGCGCCACCTCCCGCCGCCGGGCGCGCCGTTCCGGATCCTGCTCCGCCAGCGCATGGGACACCTGCATCGCAAACCCGGCCGCGCTCGATGCCACGTACACCAGATCCCCGAAAGCTTCCACTTCCGGAAGCGCGGTGGTCACCACCGGCATTCCACGGCTGAAATACTCATAAAGCTTGATCGGATTGGTTGCCAGAGTCAGTTCATTCACCAGGAACGGAATCAGGCCCACGCGAAAACCGGCATACACTTCCGGCAACCGCGCATATGGCACCTCTCCCCGAAATTCCACGTTGGGCAGCGCGGCCAGCGATCCGATCTCCGCTTGTTCCATGCGCCCGGCCAGCACGAACCGGCACCTCGGCTCGGTAGTCGCCGCCGCCCGCACCGCGGCCAGGTCAAACCACCGCTCCAGCGCTCCGGCATAGCCTGCCACCGGCGGCAGATCCGGCGTTTCAGGCTCCCCGGTGAAGTGCTCATAGTCCACCGCGTTGCGCACCAGCAGGCTGCGCCCGCTCGTAGCCCACTGCTCCTGCAGTCTGGCCGACGAGAACAGCGCCAGATCCGCCGTCTCCAACGCAGCGGTCTCGGCCTCTACAATCTCCGGCGCCATATTGGCGAAGCCTCGCAGCAGATCGTGGCAATCATAGAGCAGCGGTCCGCCCCGGTGATCCCTCACCACGCGCGCGGCCTCCATCCAAACTGGCAGGCTGACGATCAGCACGGCGCGGCGCGAGCCCATCCAGCGCAACACCTGCTCTACCGCCGCGGCCACAATCCGGCTCTCGGCGTGCGTCAGCATCCGGTGATGGAATACCGGTTCGCGGGGAAGGCGCACATGCAGCTCCAGCACCCGCTCTTCCAACCGTGAGAGCCGGTGGTCCCGGTCAAACCACAGCGTCCGCTCGAACTCACGGCCCAGGTTCGGATTGAGATAAATGCAGCGATGCCCCCGCCGGGCAAAAGCTCGCGCCAGATGCTGCGTGCGCTGGATCCGCGCGTGCCAGTCCGTCATCGGGAAAAACACCACGTCCGGCAGGTCGCCCACCGGCGAGGGCGGCGTCAGGAGCGCGGAAAGACGTCCGTAGGGATATTGCCAGCAGGCCGCGAAGGCGGCCGGGCGCTGCTCCGGAAAGAGCGAAAAGTACACCCATCGCAGATAGTAGGGACGGATGCGCTCCTTCCAGTGCTCAGCCTCTCTCATAATCGCCAGTGTAAGTCGAAGAGCGCTCTTGCGGCGCCCGGCGCGCCCATGCGATCTTCGGATGAACTCATATTTTTCATGAAAACAGAACAGCTCCACTCAGGCGCGGCGGCAGGGCTGCGGCAGCTCCTGCCGCCATGGCCCATCTTCGCGGGATTTGTAGCGCTGGCGCTGTTCATGCTGATGGAAGTCTTCTCCTACGCCTCCTTCGGCCCGGAGCTTGCATATTTCTATGAGATCAACGCTAAGTTGACCTTCCGGGACGTACTGCACACCTATCTGGAATTCGACCAGAGCTGGTATCGTCCCAGCGCGTTCTATACCCCTTACTTTTTCGTCTCAAAGCTTTTCGGATGGCACCACCTGGTGATCTGGAAGGCGGCCACATTCTTTACGCTCCTGGCCACCTGTTGGGCGCTCTACGCGTTTACCCTGCTGCTGTTTCCCCGGCAGCATCTCGGAGCCTTCCTCGCCTGTGTGTATCTGGCCGGCCACCCCGCCGTCTATCTGCCCCTGTTTGAGATCTCCGCCTTTGA
>CAZMRK010000556.1:0-9353 GCA_964568355.1 uncultured Solibacteraceae bacterium
AGGAGGAGTGGCTCGCTCCGTTCTACTTCCGGGTAGGTCGCTTGAGCCGGGCAGTAATGTCCGGCCTAGAGGAATGGCTGCCGCCTGCAAAGGTACAGAAACCGGCTTACAATCCGGCGGGCTTACACTGAACACAATGCGCAAGATCTTTCTGTGCTTCCTGGTCCCGCTCTGTCTGCTGGCGGAAGAGAAGGTGGACCTCTCGATCGTCAATCGCATCAGGGTCGAGGCTTTTGAAAATTCCCACGTGATGGAGAACGCTTTCTATCTCACCGATGTCTACGGTCCGCGCCTCTCCGGATCCCCCGGCCTGAAGGCCGCCGCGGATTGGGCCGTGAAACGCATGACGGAGTGGGGCTTGGTTCACACCGGTCTGGAAGCCTGGGGGCCGTTCGGCCGCGCCTGGTCCTGCCAGAGGTTCAGCGCCCATCTCAAGGAGCCGCAATACGCTCCTCTGATCGGATTCGCGCGCCCCTGGTCCCCCGGAACCAACGGGCCTGTCTCCGGTCAGCCCATGCTGGCGGTCATCCGTACCGAAGCCGATATCTCCCGCTTTAAGGGCAAGCTCAAAGGCAAGATCGTCCTGCTGGAACAGCCGCGCGTGCTCCTGCCGGTGAGCAAGGCCCTGCTGCACCGCTTTACCGACTCGGAGCTGTCCGCGGAGGCCCTGGCGCCCGATCCTTCTCCCGCTTCTCCATTTGCCTTCCCCATTCCTGAGCCCAGCGGCCCGCCCAAGGATCGCGAAGCCCGCGAGCGCTTCCGCAATCGCCTCAACCGGTTCCTCACCGAAGAAGGCGTGCTGCTGACCTTGATTCCCAGCCAGAGTCTGGATGGCGGGACCGTTTTCGCCACCGCCGCCGGCTCGCGCGATCCCAAAGACCCCTTGCCGCCTCCGTCGGTCGCCCTCACCTCCGAGCACTACAACCGGATCGTGCGCCTCATCGAAAAGAAGATCCCCGTCACCCTCGAATTCGATATCCGCAACACCATGGACGACCGCAACGCCGATTCCTTTACCGTGGTAGGCGAAATCCCCGGCACCACGCGCAAAGAGGAACTGGTGATGCTCGGCGGCCATCTGGATTCCTGGACTGGAGGCACCGGTGCTACCGACAACGCTGCCGGCTGTGCCGTCGTGTTGGAAGCGGTGCGCATCCTCCAGGCGCTCCACCTCCAGCTTCCCCGTACCGTTCGTCTGGCCTTGTGGACCGGCGAAGAACAGGGCTTGCTCGGCTCCAAAGCCTATATCAAGAAGCATTTTGCGGACCGCGAAACCATGGCTCTCCAGCCCGAACACGCCCGCCTTTCCGGATACTTCAATCTTGATAACGGTACCGGCAAAATCCGTGGAGTCTATCTTCAGGGGAATGACATGATGCGGCCGGTCTTCGAGTCCTGGCTGGAGCCTTTCCGCGATCTCGGCGCCGTCACCATCACCATTCGCAACACCGGCGGCACCGATCACCTCTCCTTTGAGGCGGTCGGGCTTCCCGGCTTCCAGTTCATCCAGGACCCGATCGAATACTCTACCCGCAGCCATCATTCCAACATGGACGTGTACGACCGCCTCCAGCCCGGCGATCTCATGCAGGCTTCCGCCATCATGGCCTCCATCGTCTATGACGCGGCCGTGCGCGAACAGATGCTCCCGCGCAAGCCTCTGCCCAAGCCTGAGCCCAAAAAGAAAGAATCCAAACCCTTGTAGCGCCCGGAAAAATGCGGGGACACTGCGGGCAAGCGTCTCGAACTCGTTCCCCTGCAACGCGCGGCAGCCGTGTCCCCGCATTTTTCCCGTTAGCAAGTCGACGGCCCAGGGAACACCACCCGCCGCCCCTGCGTATCTCCTGTCAGGAGATCACCATGTACTGCGATCGCTGCGGCGCTCCGATCGAGGAAAGTCAGAACTTCTGCCGCGCCTGCGGGAAGCCGGCCGGCGCCGTGCCGCCGGTGCCGCCTCCCAGCCGCCTTGCCGGTCACGTGCGCCTGCTCGGGATTCTTTGGATCGCGTTCTCGGCCTTTCGCCTCATTCCGGCCGCTGCCATGCTCCTGTTCGGCCGTTTCTGGATCCCCCATATCCCCGCCGACGCCGCGGTCTTTGTGCATCCCTTCCTGATGTTCATGGGCTATTGGACCCTTCTCGGCTCGCTGCTGGGCTTTGTCGCCGGCTGGGGGCTGCTGGAGCGTCAGCCCTGGGGGCGCACTCTGACGCTGCTGCTCGGCTGCTTCGCCCTCATCGATCCGCCCTTCGGCACCGCTCTCGGTATCTATACCCTCTGGGTGCTGCTGCCTGGTCATGCCAGCCAGGAGTACGCGCGCCTGTCCCGAGCCGTCTGACCGGCTCCGGCGTTCCGGCCTGACTGTGTTACCCTGCGGGATCTATGCAGCCTTGGTCTCCCGTTTCCTGGCGGTCGAAGAGCGCCGCCCAGCAGCCGGCCTACGCGTCGGAAGAGGAAGTCGAACAGGTACTCCGTCAGCTTGCCACGCTGCCGCCTCTGGTCACCTCCTGGGAGATCGAAACCCTCAAATCCCAACTGGCGGAAGCCGCCATGGGCAAGCGGTTTCTTCTTCAGGGCGGCGATTGTGCCGAACGCTTCGAGGACTGTAATGCCGAATCGATTACCAGCAAGCTCAAAATCCTCCTGCAGATGAGCCTGGTGCTGACCCACGGCGTCAAGAAGCCCGTGATCCGGGTGGGACGCTTTGCCGGGCAGTACGCCAAACCGCGCTCAGAGGATCTGGAGACGCGCGAGGGCGTTACCCTCCCCAGCTATCGCGGCGATCTGGTCAACCGCCCGGCCTTTACCCCACCGGACCGCCGGCCGGATCCGCAGTTGCTGCTGCGCGGCTATGAGCGCTCGGCCCTGACTTTGAATTACATCCGCGCGCTCGCCAAGGGAGGCTTCGCGGACCTACACCATCCCGAATACTGGTCGCTGGACTTTGTGGAACAGTCACCCCTGGCGCAGCACTACCGCGCGATTGTCGACGAGGTGCTGGCCTCCCTCAGTTTCATGGAGAACGTGCTCGGCGTGCAGGCCGCCGAAATGCAGCGCGTGGATTTTTTCACCAGCCATGAGGGCCTGCACCTGATCTATGAGGAGTCTCAGACCCGGCGGCTTCCCGGCCACCCGGGCTGGTACAACGCCTCCACCCATTTCCCCTGGCTTGGTATGCGAACCGCTACATGTGGGGGCGCCCATGTGGAATATTTCCGCGGCATCGCCAACCCCATTGGCGTGAAAATTGGCGCCGGCATGACACCCGCCGCGTTGCTGGATCTGGTTGAGACCCTCGATCCGCTCGGCGAGCCGGGGCGCCTGACCTTGATCCACCGCTTCGGACGCCGCCACATCGCCGAAGCGCTGCCACCGCTGATCCGCGCCGTCCGGGTCACCGGCCGGACCGTACTGTGGTCCTGCGATCCCATGCACGGCAATACCCGCCTGACCGGCGACGGCATCAAGACCCGCGATTTCTCCGATATTCTGAGCGAGCTCGAACAGGCTATCGAGATTCATGCCGCCTGCGGCAGTTGCCTGGGCGGCGTGCATTTCGAACTCACCGGCGAGGACGTCACCGAGTGTCTGGGCGGCGCCCGCAATCTGACCGATGCCGATCTGAAGAGGACCTATCGTTCCGAGGTCGATCCCCGCCTCAACTACGAGCAGGCCCTCGAAATGGCCATGCGCATCGCCCGCAAATTGTACCGGCCGGGCGCTTGAAGTCTGGCTTTTGCTCGGAAATCTGCTTATCTTGTATAGGAGCAGATCACTTCTTATCGGAGGACGTGTATGTTGAAAGGGTTCAAAGAGTTTCTGCTACGGGGAAACGTAGTGGATCTGGCTGTGGCGGTGGTGGTCGGCGGGGCATTCGGGACAGTAGTCACCGCATTTGTGAAGGACTTGCTGACTCCGCTGATCGCGGCAGTCGTGGGAAAACCGGATTTTTCGGGCTTAACTTTTGTCCTCAACAACAGCAAGTTCCTCTACGGCGACTTCATCAACGCCGTGATTTCGTTTCTGCTGGTCGCCACCGCCATCTATTTCGCGGTGGTCTATCCCATGCGCGCCATCAGCGAACGTTTCAAGAAGCCCGAGGCGCCGGCGGCTCCCACAACCAAAAAATGCCCGGAGTGCGCCAGCGAGATCCCCATCGAAGCCAGGCGCTGCGCCCACTGCACTCAACCCGTGTAGCGCGCGCTTCAGCGTGCGGCGTCGGCAATCGTGCCGGCGCTCATTCGGCGGTCAATTCGAATCGCCGCGCCCTGGGTTGTGCAGCCGCCCGCTGCTTCTGAACCAGTTCGTCATCCAGGGCATCCAGCGCCGCGATCGCCGCCTGCTTGCGCGCCAATGAGTCTTTCTCCAGATCGACCTCGATCGTGTGCCAGCGGCTGAAATGGACGTTATTGTGCTCCAGGGTGAAGCGATGGACTTCTGCGGCCTGGCGGGCCATGGGCGTGGGTAACTCCGCCAGATTGATGCCGGTCGCGAGTTGCTCCCGGGTGAAACTGCCCGCCGGTTCGCCGTCGATCTTCAGGCTGTAGCGGGCCGCGGCGAGGCCGGTTACTTTAAGCGGCTCCTGATTCAGCGCTTCCAGGAAGTCCGAGGAGCGTACGGCCAGCATCAGCGTGGCATCCTTGCTGTCATAAGGCATCGGCAATGCCGCGTCCTGCTGAGTCCAGCTCAGGCCGTTCCCTGCCGCGAGACCGGTCACTTCGGTGTTCTCCTGGCGCGTGACTTTCTTCGCTTCTGCGTCGATCTCCACCGCCGCCACCAGCGGCGGCGCGTTCCAGGCTTTGAGCAGTGCTTCGGCCATCAGCAGATGGCCGCCGGCCCCGGGATGCACGCGATCGGGCACAATCTTCGCGGCGAGTTCCGGGTTTGCGGCCTTGGCTTTTTCCAGTGCGGCGACCACCGGGGTGTTGAGATCGGCGACCGCCAGTTTTTCCTGTTTCGCCAGTTCCTCTACGAACTGTCCATATCGCACCAGAACAGCGTTGTAGCCGCCCTCAAAGCCCGGCGCTCGGGTCACATCGTCATACGGGGACGGCTGGATCGCCGTGATCCGGATGCCTGGGACCGCGGCCCGCATCTTGGCGATGATATGACGGTATCCGTCGGCGAACGTCTGGAACAGTTGCTGGTCGAACGGCCGTACCCGGCCATCGTTCATTCCCAGCATGATGGTCATCACGGTCGGTTTGTAGGCAATGACGTCCCGTTCCAGGCGGACATCGATCGGCCCGCCGCTGCCGCCGCTGACCCGGTCGCCGCCCCAGCCGGAATGCACGAACGTCACTTCCCGTTTCGGAAAGCGGGTGACGACATAGGTCTCCGTAAAGGTGGTGTACAGCCTTTGGTTGGTGATGCTGTCACCGTAGAAGACCACGCGGTCTCCGCTCTTCAGGTAAAAATCGGCCTGGCTGAAAGCCAGATCCAGGCTCAGGAGGAATAGCAGCGCGAGCACTGCGCTTCTGCGTGCGGTTCGCATAAATTTCCTTCAGTATAGTGGAAGAGACGGATTCTCATGTCCAAATGGCTTTTTTTCGCCACCATGTGCGTGGTGGGATGGCCTGCTCAGGCCCACAATCTGATGCCGGCTCCGGCAAAGATGACCCCTGGCTCAGGCAGGTTGCCTGTCGACGGATCTTTCCGGATCGGTTTTGAGAGCTATCAGGAACCCCGTCTGAAAAGCGCCGCCGCGCGTCTGCTGCGGCAGATCGTGCATCAGACCGGCATCCCCATCGCCGCTGATCTCCCCGGCGACGCTTCTTCGGCGGCTCTGCTCATTCACTGCGACCACGCCGGAGCGGCGGTGCAGAATCTGAGAGAAGACGAATCGTACCGCTTGAGCGTCACCTCGCGCCAGGCCCGCCTCACGGCGGCGACGCCGCTGGGCGTGCTGCGCGGGCTGGCCACCTTTGCCCAACTGGTGGAGCCCGATGCCCAGGGCTTCGGAATCGCGGCGGTCGAAATCGAGGACAGTCCCCGCTTCCCGTGGCGCGGGCTGATGATCGATGTCGCGCGCCACTTCATTCCCCTTCCCGTGCTGAAGCGGCACCTGGACGGGATGGCCGCGGTAAAGCTGAATGTGTTTCACTGGCACCTGTCCGACGACCAGGGTTCCGCGTCGAGAGCCGGAAGTTTCCCAAACTTCACCAGATGGGTTCCGACGGCCGGTATTTCACCCAGGACCAGGTTCGCGAATTGCTGGCCTATGCCCGCGAGCGTGGCATCCGCGTGGTACCCGAGTTCGATATGCCCGGGCACACCTCGGCCTGGTTTCCGGGTTACCCGGAGCTGGCCAGCGGACCCGGACCGCATCAGATCGAGCGCCGCTGGGGCATCTTCGATCCCTGTATGGACCCCACCCGCGAGGAGGTATATCGTTTCCTCGATACCTTCATCGGAGAAATGGCCGCGCTGTTTCCGGACGAGTATTTTCACATCGGAGGCGATGAGGTCAACGGCAAGCTGTGGAGCAGCATTCCGCGCTTTGCGGAGTTCAAGCAGAAGCACGGCATGAAGAGCAACGAGGATCTGCAGGCGTACTTCAGCCGCCGTGTGCAGGCCCTGGTGCAGAAGCACGGAAAAAAGACCATCGGCTGGGATGAAATTCTGCACCCCGACCTTCCCAAAAGCATCGTCGTGCACTCCTGGAGAGGACAAAAGTCTCTGGCCGAAGCGGCCCGCATGGGGTTCAGCGGGATTCTCTCCAACGGTTACTATCTCGATCTTTCGCATCCGGCTGGGGAGCACTACCTGGTCGATCCGTTGGGAGACGCAGCGGCTGCCCTCACCCCGGAACAGAAGAAACTCGTTCTGGGGGGCGAGGCCTGCATGTGGATGGAGTACGCCACCGAGCGCAATGTGGACGACCGCATCTGGCCTCGCACCGCGGCGATTGCCGAGCGGCTCTGGTCGCCCCAGGAACTCCGGGATGTGCCCGACATGTATCGCCGGCTGGCCGTAGCCGGCCGGACTCTCGATTGGACGGGTGTGGATCACCAGTGGCAGTATGAGCAGGCCCTGCAACGGCTGGCGGGAGTGCATCCGGTGGAACCGGTGCGAGTGCTGGCCGAAGTCGTCGAGCCGATTAAGAACTATGGCCGCGGACAGGCCCGCTCCTACACCCAGCAGACTCCGCTCAACCGTCTGGTGGATACCGCGCTCCCATCGAGCGATCGTGCCCGTGAATTCTCCGATCTGATCGACCGGCTGCCTGCCAGTTCCGCCGAAGTCCGCCGCTGGATTTTGTTGTGGCGTGACAACGATGCCCGGCTGCGGCCGTGGTTTGCCGGCTCGGCTCTGTTGGCGGAGGCGGCGCCGGTCTCGGCGAATCTGGCAGCGGTTGCCGCGGCCGCTTTGGAGGCGCTCGACTACCGTGAATCCGGCCAGCATCCCACCGCCGAATGGCGTCAGGAAAAGCTGGCGCTGCTGGACCGTGCCGCCAGGCCTCAGGCGGAAGTGCTGCTCAGCGTGGTTCCGCCGGTGCGGAAGCTGATCGAATCCGTTCGATGACGATTTTTGGAAAGCTCCGGCCCGGAATTTGCCGGAGCTTTCCGGATGTGATCTACTTTGGGCATATGAAATCGCTTCTATGTGCACTCGCTCTCGGCTTGCCCCTGTGCGCCCAGGTGAAGGTCACCCCGCAGGGAAAAGAGAGCATTCAGGTGGAGATCGACGGAAAGCCATTTACGCAATTTTTTATCGGGCCCGATACCCAGAAGCCGTATCTTCACCCGTTGCGATCGGCTACGGGCAAAGTGGTCACCCGCGCCTATCCCATGGAGAATATTCCCGGGGAAAACCACGACCACCCGCACCATCGCGGGCTGTGGTTTACTCATGGCGCGGTGAACGGCTACGATTTCTGGGGCAACGAACCCGACCAGAAGGGTGCCGGGAAGGGCAAGGGCAAAGTGGTGCTGAAGACGATCGACAAAGTCAGCGGCGGCAGGAAATCCGGCCTGATTGCCGCCACGTTTGATTGGGTCGCCGACGGCCAGGCGCTCCTCAGCGAGGAACGCCGGATGACCTTCTACGACGTGCCGAACATGCGGGTTTTTGATGTCGACATTATTCTCCATCCGGATACCGAAGTGACTTTCGGTGACACGAAGGAAGGGACCTTCGCCATCCGCCTGGCGGCCGAACTGGAAGAAGAGCAGCCGAAGAAAATCCCTGAGCCGAAGCGAACCGGCCGGATGGTGAATGCCGTCGGAAAACAGACGGAAAAGCAGGTTTGGGGGACCCGATCGGAATGGGTGGATTATTTCGGCTCCATCGGCGGCGAAAAGCTCGGCATTGCCATCCTCGACAACCCCGGGAACCCGCGCCATCCCACCTATTGGCACTCCCGTGCCTACGGTCTGTTTGCGGCAAATCCGTTCGGAGTCAGTGATTTTGAAAGGGATAAGTCCAAGAATGGCAACCTGACCATCCAGGTAGGACAGCCGCTCCGCTTCCGCTATCGCGTGATCATTCATCCCGGCAACTACCAGTCGGCCAATATCGCCGAGATGTACAAAGACTACGAGGCGGGCAAGCGCCCGTAGATCCGGCGCGCCAGCGGTACGACCTCTGGAGGCACCAGGTGCTCCCACGGTTCGCCTTCGGAGATCCGCCGGCGGACTTCGGTAGCTGAGATTTCCTCGCAGTCGACCTTCGGCGCGAGCGGGCGTATCCGGTGGCGCCAACCTTCCGGCACCGGGTAGTGTCCGCCCCTCGACGCTACCCGCAGTTCGAACTCCTCCAGCATCTGTCCGAACGCGTCTGCCGGCCCGTAGTCCCAGTGGACGATGCGCTCGGCGGCGTCCCGTCCGCAGAGAAAGCCTAGCCGGGTGTTTGGGCCATACAGCGCCCGGCTTTCGCGGGCGATCTCGATAAAAAGCCCGCGATCGCTTGCTCCGATCGAAAAACGCTTCTGCCCGCTCACCGCTGCCCGCAGCATTTCCAGCCGTTGGGTGAAATCAGCACCTTCGTAGGTTTTGTGGGGGAAAACACGCGGCAGCACGAACAGGACTTCCTCGAATTCCTGAAGGGCCGCAGTGGCCAAAGCTAAATGGGCAATTGTCGGGGGATTAAATGTTCCGGGAAAGATTCCCAGGTGGGCAGTATCGGTGGAAGAACGTAGATACAGCTCCATCGCGGCTAGGAGCAAACGGGTGCGATGGGTTGTTTGACCCAGGGGGTGTTGGGAAAATACACAAAAGGCGCGAGTTGCCCCGCGCCTTTTGAACCGCCGCAATTTTTCTTAAGCCGCATTGGCGAGCAATTCGTCCAGCGTTTCGCCGGATTCGAATTCATGCCGGTCCGCCGCCTCCTGGCAGCGAATGCAGAACGAAGCCCATG
>CAZMRK010000557.1:0-15806 GCA_964568355.1 uncultured Solibacteraceae bacterium
TGGCCGTTGAACGTGATCACACCGTTGCCTTGAAAACCGGAGATATCGGTATTGCGCCCGCGCCGGAAATCCACGCCCATCTTCAGGCTGTGCTTGCCGGCAGTGAAGCTCAGGTGGTCGACATAGTGCTGTGTATCGGAAATGTTCAGAAAGGGTACCGAGCCTCCGTTGCCGATGCTGGAATACTGCGTTCCGGTGAGGATGGCCGGCAGCGCGGCGTATCCGGCATTCAGGTTCTTGAGCCCGGCCTCCTGCCAGTAGACGATGCCGCTCGCTTCCGTCTCGAAAGTCTGCCCAAAATTGAAATGGTTGTAGGCCAGGCGTAATTCGTTCATCAGCCGCGGCGAGAATACGTGAGTCCATTGCGCCGATGACATCCAGCTCACCTGGGCCGTGGTGAGGCCGGAAAGAGGGACCAGGGAGGGAATGGGCGCGCCCTGGGAGGCATGCAGAAATTGCCAGGAGATGCGATCCGAGGAGCCGAAGTTGTGGTCCGCCCGCAGCGTGTACTGATCCGTGCGGATGTGCGTCTCCAGCGCGCCGGTGTAGTTGTTGCAGGGCGTCCGGCAGGTGCTCGTCGGCGCCGGCCAGTACTGGATCAACTTGGCGCTCTGCGGCGCAAAGCGCGTCGTGGGGATCTGATTTCCGGGAAACGGCATCCGGGAGACCGGGAGGCTGGCGCCTGGCGTCGGCACGCTGCTCAGCGGGTCGTAGAGCTGCGTCGGCCAGGTACTGAAGTCGCCCTGCCGTTCGGCCGCGGTGGGCATCTGGGTTACCCCGTAGCTGCCGGTGGCGCGGCGGCCGCCGTTATAGCTCGCGAAAAAGAAAGTGCGATTCCGGCCGTCGTAGAGCTTCGGTAGGATCACCGGACCGCCCGTCACGAACCCGAACTGATTCTGCTTGAGGGGCGTCTTGGTGTGGAAGCGCGGCTGGTACTTTTGCAGAGCGTCGTTGCGGAGAAAATCCCACAGCGAGCCGTGGAGTTCGTTCGTGCCGGACTTCATCGCGATACTGACCTGCCCCACTCCCATTCCGAATTCGGCCGAATAGAGCGCGTTCTGCAATTTGAACTCGTCCACCGCTTCAATCGGAGGAACCTGGCTCGGAAACTGAAACAGCGGCTCGTTCATCGATACGCCGTCGACCAGGTACGAGACCGACGACGGCCGGGCGCCGTTGATGCTGACTAGCCGGAAGTTGTCGTTGAATCCGTTCAGGCGTATAGACGCAGACGTCACAATCCCGTCGTGCGGCTGGGTGACGCCCGGGTTCAAGCTCAGCAGATTGCGAAAATCACGCCCGTTCAGCGGTAATTCGGTGAGTTGCCGCGTCGTGACTACCTGTCCGATGGTGGCGTTATCGGACTGGACCAGCGACGCGTACTCCTGGACGGTTACCGATTCCGCCACGTCGCCGACGGGTAAGTCCAGGTTGACGCGAACGGTCTGGTTGACGCTCACGGTCACCGGCTCGATGACCACGCGCTTGAACCCGGGATGCTCGCAGCTCACCGAATAGATCCCCGGCACCACGCCCGGCACGAAGTAGCTTCCTGAAGCGTCCGTGACCAGCCGGGAGTTCACGTTCGTTTGCGTGTTGGTGACGGTCACGACCGCTTCGGGAATCGCTGAGCCGGCCGAATCGCGGACCAGGCCGGCCAGGGTGCCCGCCGAGGTCTGCGCCAAAAGACTTCCACCCATGAGCGCGCCGCATAGGCAATACGCACTCGCCGATCGGAAAGAAATACAGAAATTCACGGATAGGCCCCTTGTTAGAAAACTTACACAGCATCATACGGGGGCAAAGGCGACGGGGACTATTGAACTGTGTATCGTCTCATTAAATGGCTGCCCGTCTCCGGAGTCAAGATAAATCGCAAGAATATTCGTGAATTTTTCGGCCGATTTCCGTGAAAGGTACGAGGCAGGCTTCGCGATTTACCGTCGCGGTGCCTTGACGTCCATCGGCCCCTGGTGCAGCATCAGGTGGGTCACAGCGCCTTTGTCGTCCTTAATAAACTCGATTTCCAAGTCGACTGCCTTGGGAAAGAAGCGCGTCTCCGTCTCGGCAAAGAGCGGAAGCTTGTTCTGTCCGGTCGCCTGGGACATTAGCTGATTGCCTTCGAGAGTAATCACCAGGTCGAAGCTGGGCCGTAGCTCATAAGTGCCGGTATATTGGGTCAGAATCTTGGGAGAAACCGTGATTTCTTTGCGTTCCGCCACCCGGTCGCTCGTACGCGGCGCCTTGACTTCACGGCCGCCCTGGTGCAGCACAAGGTATGTAGTCGTACCTTTCTCATCTTTGCCGAATTCAAGTTCGGCATCTACTACCTTGGGGAAGAACTTCGTTTCGGACATGGCAAACAGCGGCACCTTGCCCTGGCCGGAAACCTGGCTAACCAACTGTGCTCCGTCCAGCGTAATCATCATGTTGATCTTAGGCATCAGTTGATAGGTGCCCACATATCGCGCCAGAATCGCCGGAGCGACCGTGATTTCTTTCCGTTCCGAGGGTAAGGTAACCTTTTCGCCGTGGGCGACGGCGGCCAGGCGGGTGGCGATCTCCTGCGGCGCGCTGCCGTTTAGATTGCCCAGCGCCGCCACCGTCAGCCGATCATCCGGATAGTACGCCAGGAAGGTATTAAAACCTTCGATTCCACCGCCGTGATCGATCACCTTATGTCCGCCGGCGGTGCGCACGCCGACGCCGCAAGCATAGTCGTTCTTAAAGGGCGTAGTCATCTTGGCCAGCGAGGCGGCGGAGAGCACTTTGCCCCCGAACAGCCCCCGTTCCCAACGCAACAGATCTTCGGTAGTGGAGTAGAGCGCTCCGGCCGAGAACGGGATGCTCATGTGGATGAAGCCCGCGTTCAACGGGCCGTTCTTTGCGCGCTCATACCCCGCCGCTCGCCGCGGGATGATTGCGGTGTTCGAGTCGTAGCCCGAGTCTTTCATGCCCAGCGGCACGAAGATATTCTCCAGGATAAATTTCTCGTAGGTTTCACCGCTGACCTTCTCCAGCAGATACCCCAGCAGAACATAGCCGGAATTGCTGTAACTCCACTTCTCGCCGGGCTGGAAGTCGAGCCGCTTGTCGCGGAAGCGCGCCACCAGCTTTTCCGGTGTGGACGCGAACGGCTCCAGGGATCGGTAATCCGGAAAACCGGTGAAATTCGGAATCCCTGAGGTGTGGGTCAGCAGGTGGAAGATCGTAATCCGATCCCAGGCGGCCGGCGCATCGGGCATGTACTTCTTCACCAGATCGTCGGTTTTCCACTTTCCACGCTCCTCCAGCAGCAGGACCGCCGCGGCGGTGAACTGTTTTGTGACCGATCCCAGCCGGAACTTTGTGGTGGGCGAGTTCGGGATGTTCCACTCCAGGTTCGCCGAGCCGTAGCCCTTATTGAGCAGGATTGCGTCTCCGCGAGCCACCAGCACCGAACCCATGAACGTCTTGCTGGAAACGTAGGAATCGATCACCTGCTCCATGCGCGCAAGATCCTGAGCCATGGAAGCGGTGGCGAACAACAGAATCAGGCTGACGCGCCGAATCATATCCACCCTCCGGACGACAGCGGCCATTGTACCGCCATCCGCGTGCGGGCAAGTGCGGTAAAGACCGGGTCATTGACCACGATGTGTCCGGACCCTATACTCTGAGCTGAGGCAAAACCCTATGCGCGAGAAACTCGCTGCCTGCGTGTTCGCGGCGATCTGTCCGGTGTTGTATGCCCAGGTCGCTACCGTCGATGTTCCTTATCAAAAGTTTGTCCTCAAGAACGGGCTGACCCTGATCGTCCATGAAGATCACAAGGCGCCCATCGTGGCAGTCAATATCTGGTACCACGTCGGATCGAAGAACGAGCGCCTCGGCAAGACCGGGTTCGCGCACCTGTTCGAACATCTCATGTTCGGCGGGAGTGAAAACCACAAGCAGCGGTACATCGAGGCGATGGAGCCGATCGGCGCGACGGATCTGAACGGCACGACCAACTCCGACCGGACCAACTACTTCCAGAACGTGCCTGTTTCCGCGCTGGACTATACGCTGTGGCTGGAGTCGGACCGCATGGGGCACCTGCTCGGCGCCATCGACCAGAAGACGCTCGACTTGCAGCGAGGAGTCGTGCAAAACGAAAAGCGGCAGGGGGAAAACCGGCCTTACGGCCTCTCTTACGAACTGATCACTAAGGCTACTTACCCGGCCGGGCATCCGTATTCATGGACGGTCATCGGGTCGATGGAGGACCTGAACGCCGCTTCGATGAACGATGTACAGGAGTGGTTCAAGACTTACTACGGACCTTCCAACGCGGTACTTTCCATTGCCGGCGATATTGACGCGGCCACAGCCCGGCAGAAGGTCGAGAAATACTTCGGCGATATTCCGGCCGGCCCCCCCATCGCCGCGCATCGCGTATGGGTGGCGAAGATGACCGGTACGCACCGTCAGGTGGCCCAGGACCGGGTTCCGCAGGCGCGTATCTACAAGGTCTGGAATGTACCGCAGAACGGCTCTCCCGACGCCGATTACCTGGATCTGCTCGGACGCGTGCTCTCGCAGGGAAAGAGCTCGCGGCTCTATAAGCGCCTGGTCTATGACGACCAGATTGCCACCGACGTCAGCGCCTTTGCCTACGCTCAGGAAATCGGAGGTCAGTTTCAGATTATCGCGACCGCCCGCCCGGGAGATGACCTGAAGAAGGTGGAAAGGGCCATCGACGAGGAACTGGCGCGCCTGCTCGAAGGCGGCCCCACCGCCCAGGAGATGGAGCGCGTCAGGAATCAAAAGGTCGCCGGATTCCTCCGCGGTATTGAGCGCGTGGGGGGATTCGGAGGAAAATCGGATCTGCTCGCCAGCAATCAGATTTACCTGGGCAGCCCCGAGGCGTACAAGGCCAGTATGCAACGCATCGAAGCGGCGACGCCGGAAGATGTGCGGTCGGCCGGTCGGCGCTGGCTCGCCGACGGGGTTTATGTCCTCGAAGTCCACCCCTACCCAAAATATGAAGTGTCCAAAGTATCGGTCGACCGCTCGAAGCCGCCGGAGCTCGGCAAGTTTCCCGAATTGCGGCTGCCGAAGCTGCAGCACTCCACCATGTCCAACGGGGTGAAACTGGTGCTGGCGGAACGGCATGAGACGCCGATCGTGAATCTCTGGCTGGTCCTCGACGCCGGCTATGCCGCGGATCAGTCCGCACTGCCCGGGACGGCTCAGGCGACCGCGGCACTGCTCACCGGCGGCACGAAGAGCCGCACGGCCCTCCAAATCAGCGACGAGCTGGGATTGCTGGGCGCGCAACTGGGCGCATTCTCGAATCTGGACGTTTCGATCGTCCGGCTTTCCGCGCTGAAGGCCAAGCTCGACCCCTCCCTGGCTCTCTACGCCGACGTGATTCTGAACCCCTCTTTCCCGCAGGAGGATTTCGCCCGCCAGCAGAAGCTCCAGCTTGCCGCGATCCAGCGCGAGAAAGTAACCGGTATCGCGATGGGGCTGCGCGTCCTTCCGGCGCTGCTTTACGGAAAGGGACACTCCTACGGAAATCCTCTCACCGGCTCGGGCACCGAGGAGTCGGTTGCCAGGCTCACGCGGGAGGACCTGGCGCGGTTCCATCAGACCTGGTTCCGGCCCAATAACAGCACCCTCGTCGTGGTGGGCGATACTACGCTCGCGGAGATCACGCCCAAGCTGGAGAAGCTCTTCGCGGATTGGCCGAAGAAGCCGGTCCCGGCGAAGAACATCAGCCGCGTGCAGTTCCCCGCCAAGCCGGTGGTCTACATCATGGACCGGCCTGGCGCGCTGCAATCGGACATCCTGGTAGGGCAGGTGGCTCCGCCGCACAGCAGCCCGGAACAGATCGCGATCGAAACCATGAACTCGATCTTTGGAGGCGACTTCGGGGCGCGCCTGAACATGAATCTGCGCGAGGATAAGCACTGGTCCTACGGCGCGATGGCGCTCCTGCTGGATGCGCGCGGGCAGCAGCCGTTCCTGGCCTATGCTCCGGTGCAGTCGGACAAGACCAAGGAGTCGCTGGAGGAGTTGAACAAGGAGTTCCGGGGCATCGTCAATGGCCGTCCGCCCACCGCCGCGGAGCTGCAGCGCGCGCAAAACTCGATGACTCTGAAACTGCCCGGCTCTCGGGAGACCATCGATGCGCTGGGGAACTCCATCGTCGAACAGGTACAGTTCGGCTTGCCGGACAACTACTTTGAAACCTACGCGCAGAAGGTCCGGGCACTGGATCTGCCGGCCGTGGCCGACGCGGCGAAATCGACGCTGCGCCCCGATAACCTGGTGTGGGTCGTCGTCGGAGATCGGACGAAGATCGAGGACGGGATTCGCCAGCTCGGACTAGGCGAGGTGAAGTTTCTCGACGCCGGCGGGAATCCGATTTAAGTCTGGACCCTGAGAGGTCCGCTCCCTAGCGGTCGCGGTTCCGCGGCGGAACGGAGCCGCGCGTCAACAAGCGGACGAGCCGTGTCGACGCGGCCTGCGGAAGCAGGCGCTACAGGCCGCTGGCGCGCGTGCGTACGGCGTAGAGCGAGGAGGAGGTCAGGATGAAGAGCGTTCGGCGATCCTTGCCCCCGAAGATCAGGTCGACGGGGCGCTCGGGGACCAGGATCGTATCAATGGGCTTCCCCGCGGCGTTGTATACGAAGATCTGGCCCGCGGCCAGATAGACGTTGCCTTCGCGATCCTGGGCCAGGCTCTCTCCGCCCTGCTCCACAAATAGCCGGAGATCGGAGATCGTTCCATCCGGAGCGACGCTGCCGGTGTAGGTTCGCTGCTCCGATTCGTTGGTCACGTAGAACGCCTTACCGGGCGCGGCTTTCACCAGGCCGAACGCTTGCAACAAATAAGCAAATTTGTACCCAAAATAGGGCGGCCCCTGGACGAAGGCATCTTCGCCCGGAATAAACAGGCTGCGATCCGGCGAAAGGTAATGGTAGGGCTTGCGCGTGCCTACCACCTTGGTGAACATCTGTTCCAGAGAGACGTATTCATAGGTCTCGGGTGAAAGCGTGCTCGTGAAATCGCCGTTCACCCAGTAATTCACCGGAAGAACCGCGGTCATTCCCGCGCGCTCGGCCGAGGGCTCCGGATCGAGAACCGTGAGCTCGTCCTCCGGCCCGTCCGGTCGGAAAGAATAGACCGTCATGCCTTTCCCGCCGGAGGAAATTACGATGAGGTTGCCGGCCTGATCGAAGACCAGATTCACCGGTTCCAGGGGGTTGTCGCGGACCACGCGGACATCTTTTTTCTCCGGCAACCAGCGATAAATCCGATGCCAGCGGGCATCGACGAAATAGAGCTGGCCGGCCGGATCCACGGCCGCGCCGGAGATGTTGTAAAAGCCTCCGGCCAGCTTCTCGACCGCCGCGCCCGGTTCGAGCACCGGCGATGGCGAGCGCGGTTTCGCCTGCGCAGGCTTACCGGACACATCCAGCCAGGCAAACTCGCGGTCGCGGGTCTCCGCCCGGAGCGTCTGATCGAAGATGCAGGTGCCGAAGGAGACCTTACTGGACCGCACGTATTGGCGGCAGCCGGAGGCGTCGCACAGTGTCATGGAACTGTTGCTATCCACGTGGACATTGCGGAACCGGATATCGCTCGAATCGACCAGGTGAATCGCGTACGGAACCGGATGATAACTTCTCACCACGCGATAGCCGTGAAAGTTCGCGATGGTGATATTTTTCGACCGGCTGATTTCCAGGGCGATGGCGGAAGCGCTCTCCTCGCGCTCGCCTTCGGTCTGCAGGGCGTAGAGCTCCCAGTTGGCGACCCGGTCGAGCTTCACCTCGGTGCGCACGTGGTGCTCGCTGGAAAGCGCGTAGATGCGGCCGGGAGTGCTGGTATCGGAGATATAGAGGCCGGTCTGCGCGAAGGTGCTGGGGGTCCAGATGTTGACGAAGGTTCCACCGCCGCCGTGCGTAATCCATAGGCTGGGATACTGCGCGTCCCAGCGCCGGCGAGGATCGGGGTCCGAGCTCAGATTGGGGCTATACGGATTCACACGCTTGCCGTCCGGGCCGTTGGTGCCGTGGCCGCCGAGAAAGCGGACGTCGTTCATGAGCGAATCTCTGCCGGCCATCCAGAGGACGCCCACGGCCCGGCTGTTGATCCCTCCGGTATAGAGGCCGATGCCGGCCACGATGTTGTTGCCGCCGCGCGGAGCTTCGAGAAGCGGCCGCGGCGCGCCGGGCCCCTGAAACTCCGGGGTGGAATCGAGAATATCGAACTGGGTCTGATCGGGATGCAGCCCGATGAGTACGCTATCGGGACGCAGCCGGAGCGTATCGCGGACAACATAGCGGCCCATCGGAACATACAGGACCGGGTGTTCCGCGATGGCTTTCCGAATGACGGCCGTATCGTCGGTCATGCCGTCGCCTTTGGCCCCCAGGCTTCTGAGATTCACCCATGTCTCCATGGGAGGGAGCCCTCGGATCGCATTCGCGCCAGCGGGCGGCATGGTTTCGAGCTTCGCGGCGTCGAATCGCGTTTGAATTTCGCCGATAGCCCCCAAGCCTGGCAGGGTCAGCCCGTGAGAGAGCGTTTTCACCTGATAGCTGGCGCCGGGTGCGGTAAGCTGCCGGCCGCTCTCCCGGAAACGCGCGAAAACGGGCACCTGGCGGCAGACGGCGTCCTCTACGTTGATCTGGGCCATCCGGCTGTTTTCATTGCTGATCAGGATAGCCGGATCGCTGATGTTCTCGAAGAGCGCGTCTTTAACCCAAAGCTGATCGGAATAGTGCGCATCGATGGCGATCGCGGTCGGGACATTGCGGAAGACGTTGTGAACCAAAGTCAGGCCGGCTTCATTCTCGCGAATCGCCGCTTCGCGCTGGCCGTCGAACGTCGAATCGATCAACGTAAACTGCCAGGCCGCCGTCGGCTTGCGCGTGAGGATGCCATACCGGCCGCCGCGAAAGTGGAGGTCTTCTCCTTCATTCCCCACGTCGTTCAGCGCCGCCAGGCCCGATCCGATCTCGAAATTCATGTGCGCCAGATAGCCGTGCTGAGCGACGTGGAACCGGATGGCGACAGCCGCCGCGTTCTCACGACCGATCTCGAAATCGAGATTACTCATTGCGGAGTAAAACGTGCCCGGATTGCCGTCCGCGATGGCGGGATTGGGCGGCACGAGTCCGGCGGGCGGCGGCGGAAGGCGGAAGGATCGCCCCGGGAACATCCCGCCTCCGGGCGGACGGTTCAATCGAAATCCGGCGAAAAAGAACATATAGCCGATGCCCTGCTGAAATCCCGGAGTCCGATCCGCCAGCACAAATACCGGGCGCCTGGCGCCATAGCCGATGACCCGCACGCCGGGCCAGACGTAGATCGTCCGCGTAATCCGATAGCGGCCCTCTGGGATGAAGAGGATTCCCTCCCCCATGGTCTCCTGTACTTTGTCGATCGCGGCCTGAACAGCCCCGCTATCATCCGCCTGGCCATCGCCCCGGACGGAGAATCGATCTTGCGTAAGGTAGACGGCCTGAGGATCCTCAGGCCGGGCGGGATAAAACGATGCCCCGCGGGACGAAAAAGCGATTCCGAGCCAAACCATCCCCACTAGCGCGAGTCGCCGCATGGATCACTCCAGAACCACTGGCAGGCAAGCGTCGACTGGCATTTGGGACAAAATGTCCCAAGCGATCTTTATTTCTCATTTAGAATCAACGGCTTGCAAGTCACCCTTGGGCATTTTGGCCCAAATTGCCGGGCGAGAGGTCATTTTTCCCGCTGCCTGCCCGAATTTGGTTCAGGCTCATTCTAGTTCACAGCGGGCCTTTTGGCGTCCGGGCATTTGCGGAGGCAGCCCCGGCAGCCAGCAACCTGCGGAACACGGCGACGGTCTCGGGCGATGGCTTGAAGTTGCCGAACCGATGACCTTCCGCGATGGTCAGCGGCGTCCATCCGTGCTTGTTGGGGCGATTCCAGATTTCCATCCTGGCGCCCCGATCGGCCAGAAGCTGGACGACTGCCGGCAGGTTTTTGTAGGCGGCTCCGTGCATGGCGGTTTCGCCGTTGTCGTCGACCGCGTTGATGTCGTTGCCCAGGTCAAGCGCCACCTGCACCGCCTCCACGACCTCGCCTTCGGTTCCGGCATCCTCGCCCGGAGAACGCGTGCCGAGCCCTGCCGCCACAATGAGCGGTGTGGCGTGGTCGGCGTTGGGCAGCAGCGGATCGGCGCCCAGTTCCGCGAGCGCCCGCATCATCTCCGCGTCTCCGGTGCGCGCAGCCAGCAGAAAAGGCGTAGCACCCAGCGTATTCAAGCCGGTCAACCCGACGCTGACGGACCTGGTCATGCGCGCGTTGAGGTTGGCTCCGCCGGCCACCAGTTTGCGAAGGAACTGGATGCTGGTCATGTTGCCGGATCCCTGCGGCGCGGGATCGTTGTCCCCGCCTCCGGGTTTGCGGACCCAGGTGATGACGTGCAGCGCGGTATAGCCGGGACCGATGGCGTTCGGATCGGCGCCCTTGTCCAGAAGAAACGACGCCAGTTCAAAGTGCCCGTTCTCGACGGCCAGAATCAGGGCGGTCGTGCCGGGGCGGGGCCAGCCGCGGCCCTGGCTGGTCTTACGCGCGCCACCCGGCGGTAAAGGCACCGTGTCGTTCACGTCCGCGCCGGCTTTCAGCAGCGCCCGTACGGTCTCCGCGCGGCCTTCCCGCACCGCGAACAGAAACGCGGTGAAACCGGAAGTGAGCCGGGTCCGCAGATCCGCTCCGGCGCGGAGCAACGCCTCAACGGTTTCGGTATTGCCTTCCGCGGCCGCCCACATCAGCGCGTTCTGCCCGTGCCGGGCTTCCGTGGCATGGACATTGGCGCCGCGGGCGAGCAGCACCTTGACAGCTTCGACGCGGCCGGTCCGCGCGGCGGTCATCAGCGCCGTTTCCCCTCCCGGGAGGGTGGTGTTGGGGTCCGCGCCGGCAGCGAGCAAAAGCTCGACCATGGCGGCGTTGCCGTTGGTGCAGGCCAGCGAAAGAGGCGTGACCCCGTAGCGGTTGGCCGCTTTGGCGTTCGCGCCCACGCCCACCAGCAGGCGCGCGGTCTCCAGATCGTCCTGCCACGCCGCCCACTGTAGCGCGGTAGTGCCGTCGGCCTGCGCGGCGTTCACGTCCGCGCCCTGCTGGACCAGGCGGCGAGCCGTTGCGCGGTCGTTGTGCTGTACCGCATCAGCGAGGCGCGTATCCGGCCCGGCGGCGAGCATCGTGCCCGCCAATGACCAGCAGAAAACAACGGCGATTCGGGTGGTAGACCGCACAGCAATCAGACCGAAAGCGGATTCACCAATTCCTCGACCTTGCCCCGGCTGTCGGCAAAGCGGTCCAGGTGCACGCCCACGCGGTCCAGCAGCGTGAGGTGCAGATTGGCCAGCGGCACCGGCTCCTGGTAGCGGATATGGCGCCCGCCCTTGATACGGCCCGCGCCGCCGCCGGCGACCAGGATGGGCAGGTTCACATGATCATGTACATCGGGGTTGCCCATGCCGCTTCCGTAGAGATAGATGGAGTGGTCCAGCAGCGATCCGTCGCCATCTCGCGTAGCTTTCAGCTTCTCCAGGAAGTAAGCGAACAACGACGCGTGAAACGTATTGATCTTCGCGACCTTCGCCAGTTTCTCCGGATCGCCTCCGTTATGCGTCAGCGGATGATGCGGGTCGGAGACGCCGATCTCCGGATAGGTCCGCGTGCTGGTCTCGCGCGCCAGTTGGAACGTAATCACGCGTGTGACATCGCCCTGGAGCGCGAGCACCTGCAGATCGAACATCAGGCGGGCATGATCCGCATAGGCGGCGGGCACGCCCACCGGACGATCGAGATCCGGCAGATGCGAATCGGCAGTCTGGGCTTCCGCCCTCTGGATGCGACGCTCCACTTCGCGGACCGTATCCAGATATTGGCTTACCTTGGTGCGATCGTTCGGGCCGAGCTTGTTTTGCAGCCGCGCGATATCCTCCTTCATCCAGTCGAGCAGGCTGGCGTTGGCGCGCAGGTCGGCGCGGCGGTCCGCGGCGCTGCCGCCATCGCCGAATAGCCGTTCGAAAGCGATGCGTGGATGGGCCTCCGCGGGCAGCGGCGTGGTGGGCGAAGACCAGGAGAGATTGTTCTGGTAGACGCACGCATAGCCGTTATCGCATTGGCCCACGGTAGTGAGCAGATCCATGGCCAGCTCGAGCGAGGGCAGGCGGGTCTCGCCGCCGATGTGCTGCGCGGCAATCTGATCTACCGTGGTGCCGAGATAGTAATCCGTGCTCTCGGTCCAGCGCGCCTTGGCCGCGCTGAGGAAGGCGGCATTCGAGGTGGCGTGAGTTCCGGGATAGGCGTTCTTCAGCTCCATGTTGGTGACGACCGTGAGATGGTCCACCAGGGACGCGAGCGGGCGCAGGATGGGAGAAAGCTCGCCGAGCGCGCCCGAGCCAGGCGGCGTCCACTGCGGCATGTGCGCTCCCATCGGGATATATACGAACCCCAGGCGGCGGACGGGATTCGCGGGAGTGGCGGCCATAGCCGTCAAAGCTGGAACCATGGCGTCGAGCAGAGGCAGGGATAGCGCTGTTCCCATGCCGCGGAGGACGGTCCGCCGCGGCAGAGCTTTCTTCCTGATGATCATTTCGATCTCCTCATCTGAAACGGAGTGCTGTTCACGATACCCAGAATGAACGCCGAGAACCGGAAATCACAGGCCCGGCTCTCCTGTACGATTTTGCGGACCGCCGGGGCGTCGTACGACTCCACACCGCGGCCCAGAGCATAGGTCAGAAGCTTTTCCGTGACGGTAGTGGCAAACAGGTCAGGACGGCGCAGCAGGGCCTCCTGCAGCCCCGTTACGCCCTGGAATTTGCTGCCGTCCGGAAGGCCGCCGGAAGCATCGATCGGCGTGCCGTTCTCAGCGGTTCGCCAGCGCCCGACCGCGTCGTAATTCTCCAGCGAAAAGCCCACCGGATCCATCAGCCGATGACAGCCGGCGCAAGCGGGGTTATCCCGGTGCTCGGCCATGCGCTCGCGCATGGAGAGGACTTTGCCGGAACCCGAATGTTCTTTGAGGGCCGGCACGTTCGGCGGGGGTGGAGGCGGCGGCATGTTGAGAATGTTGGCGAGGATCCACTTGCCGCGAATGACCGGCGAGGTGCGGGTGGCATACGAAGTGACCATCAGCACGCTGCCCTGCCGCAACAGGCCGCCGCGCATGCTGTCCGCGTCCAGGGTCACACGCCGGAAGCGGCTGCCGTATATGTTGGGGATGCCATAATGCCTGGCGAGCCGTTCATTGAGAAATGTATCGTTCGCGCGGAGCAGGTCCAGCACGCTGCGGTCTTCGCGCAGAATACTCTCAAAAAACAATTCGGTTTCCCGCCGGAAGGCTTGCCGCAGATTGTCGTCGAAATCCGGGAACAGGCGCATGTCCGGCGTGATCGAATCGAGATTGCGCAGATAGAGCCACTGCTGGGCGAAATTGTCCACCAGTGCTTGCGAGCGTGGATCCGCCAGCATCCGGCGAACCTGTTGCTCCAGCACCGCGGGGCGGCTCAGCCGGCCGCTGGCGGCGGCATCGAGAAGCGGATCGTCAGGAATGCTGCTCCACAAAAAGAACGAGAGGCGAGAGGCCAGCTCCAGGTCGCTGATGCGATAGGCGGAGTGCGGCGCGATGCCGGAGGGATCCTGCTCGATGCGGAACAGAAACTCCGGACTCACCAAAACCGAGCGCAGCGCCATCTCGATGCCGGCTTCGAATCCGCCTTCCTTGCGAGCCTGGCGGTAGAAGCGCAAGGGGGCTTCGAAATCGGCATCGGTCACGGGGCGGCGGTAGGCGCGGCGCATAAGCCTGGTGAGGATCCGCCGCGCGCAGGGTTCTTCCTCGTCCGGCCCCGCGGGACGGCACACGAAAATGCGGCGCCGGCTGGGGGTATCGCCGGGACCTTCCGCGTGATAGGGACCATTGACCGAAATCGAAAACACGGCCGGCTGGATGCGCGGATGCCGGTCCATATTGAAATGCGCCTGGTAAGGCTGACGCTCGGTTTCAAGCAGATCCGACGGCAATTTCGGGAAGGTGGCGCCCACCATATGCGGTCCGGCGTCCACGTGGACGCGCACATGCAGATCCTGATCCACCAGATGATGGTCAGCGCCCTCCGGCGGCGGCTTCACGGTAATCAGGGCCAGGCGCTTGCCATCCAGGAGGAATTCCACGTCGCTGGGGGCGTTGAGGCCTTCCACGTGCTCATTGCGATCGCGCTGGAGCCGCACCTGGATCTCGTACTGGGCGTTGAGGGGAAACGTGTAGGGAACCAGCAGGCCGCCGCGCGTACCGAGGGGCAGCGAGTTCAGATGCTCTTCCTGCGTGAGATCAGGCGGCAGATTGATGGTGTCGCCGCCGGGAGAGCGGACCGGGCTTCCGATGGCCAGCCGGCTGATCTTGCGCGCCGCAGAGAGGTAGCGTTCGAGCAGCGTCGGCGAGAGGTCGCCGACCGTGATGTTGTCGAAACCGTGGCTCGACTCGTCGCCCGGAAGCAGGCCGGAGACATCCACATCGAGCGCGAGCAGATCGCGCACCGCGTTGTGATACTCGGTGCGGTTGAGACGGCGGAATGTATCGGTGCGGCCCGGATCCGGATGCGCCGCAGCCCCGGCGTCGAGCGCCGTTACTACCGCATGGAGTACGGAGTCGTAGGCAGCGTCATCGGGCCGCGGCAGCCCTGCCGGCGGCATGGAGCGGCTGGAAAGCTTGCGGACCACTTTCTCCCAGACAGCAGGATTTTCCGCGGGGGTTTTGGCGCTATCGAGACTGAGCGAGAGTCCGGCGGTTTTGAGGCGGTCGTTGTGACATCCCAGGCAAAAACGGTCGACGACCGCGCTGGAAGCGGCTGGGGCTGCGCCGGCAAGGACCGATCCACCGCCCGAAATGATGGCGCACAACAACCATCCCGCCCCTCTTGCGAACCCGCGGCACACCAGCATCTGTGAGTTCCCGTACCCAGCCTTCGGCGATGGCCTCCAACGTTCGACGCGTTGCCATCCTATCGAAAATCGGAAGGCTCGCGCAACGTGCGATGTGCTATTCGGAGCCTTGATAGGCCTACGTCTGCTCCCGTTCGTGTGGGCACCACCCGGCTTATCACAGATGGCCCAATTAGTGCTACGACTGCTGGAAAGATTTGCGTTTGTGGCCGAACTTCCGCCAGGCGGCGCGGCGGTCGAATTTCCCGTTGATTTTGATGCCGTCGCGATTGACGCAGCGGTATCAGGCACGAGCCTTGCGCCGTAGAGTCTTCACAAGATGGAACGTCTTCCATCCTGCCGATGTATGCATCATCGAGTTCGGCCACACACCACATTTTTCCCGCCACGGCTCGAGATCGTAGTTCCGGAGAAGAATGCGGATGGTTTCTCCTCCCACCCCGCGTTCCCCGCCTCGTGTGCCCCCAGCCGGACGGTCCAGAGCGCCCGTCCTTCGGTGAATCGCTGCACACCATGGCGATGACTCGCTGTTTCTGACTATCATCCGGGAAAGCGGCGGCACCTGGGTGTTGCCTGTCATAATAGAGCGAAATCCAGACCGCCTTGCCGATAGCGTCGGAGTGACTGCAGAGACAGACATCCGGCCAGGCTTGAGCGAGACTTGTAAGCTATTGATTTTATGGAGCGGGAGACGGGACTCGAACCCGCGACGTCCAGCTTGGGAAGACGACTTTAAATTGGAAACAAAGACTTTCGCGTTTCCGGCATCTCGTTCTGGCGATACGGATTCCCCTGTTTTCGCCCTGCCGCTCCGCGCGGCTCGCTAACGGAGCACA
>CAZMRK010000558.1:0-6768 GCA_964568355.1 uncultured Solibacteraceae bacterium
GGTGGTTCTGACCAAGCGCACCCCGCTTTTCTGGTTTGCCAGTTTCGGGGTGGGAATTACCCTGCTGCTTCTGTTCCTGCTGTCGGTGGTGGTGTTGCTGGCCAAGGGCGTGGGAATCTGGGGCATCCGCATGCCGGTGGCCTGGGGATTCGCCATCACTAATTTCGTGTGGTGGATCGGTATCGGACACGCCGGCACGCTGATCTCGGCGATCCTGCTGCTGCTGAACCAGCAGTGGCGCAACTCCATCAATCGGTTTGCGGAGGCGATGACGCTGTTCGCGGTGGCCTGCGCGGGCCAGTTTCCCCTGCTGCACCTGGGCCGCCCGTGGTTGTTTTACTGGCTGTTTCCCTATCCCAACACCATGGGGATCGAGCCGAACTTCCGCAGCCCGCTGGTTTGGGACGTGTTTGCGGTTTCGACCTATGCCACCGTCTCGCTGCTGTTCTGGTTCGTGGGGCTGATCCCGGATTTGGCAACGCTGCGCGACCGGGCCACGCACACGGTGCCGCGGTTCCTCTATGGGATCCTGGCGATGGGCTGGCGCGGTTCGGCGCGGCACTGGGCGCACTACGAAACCGCTTCTCTGCTGCTGGCCGGCCTGGCGACCCCTCTGGTTCTTTCGGTCCACACAGTGGTCAGCTTCGACTTCACGATCGCCATCGTACCGGGATGGCACAGTACCTTCTTCCCACCCTACTTCGTAGCGGGCGCCATCTATTCCGGCTTCGCAATGGTGGTGGTGCTGGCGATTCCGCTCCGCAAGGTCTATGGGCTGGAGGGGCTGATCACCCTGCGCCATCTGCAGAATTCGGCCAAGGTGCTGCTGGCTACGGGACTGATTGTGGCCTACGCCTACATGATGGAACTGTTCATGTCGTGGTACGGCGGCAATACCTATGAGCAGGCGGCCTTCTGGCATCGCATGACAGGCCCCTACGCCTCGGTTTACTGGAGCCTGGTGGCGTGCAACATCGTGGCGCCGCAGGCGCTCTGGTTCAAGCGTGTACGTACCAGCGTGCCGGCCTTGTTCGTCGTTTCCATGATCGTGCTGGTGGGCATGTGGCTGGAGCGCTACGTGATCATCGTAACCAGCCTGGCGCAGGATTTCCTGGTCTCCTCCTGGGGCATCTTTCAGGCGACGCGTTGGGACTGGTTCACTTACGTGGGGACGATCGGGTTGTTCCTGTTCCTGTTCTTCCTCTTTATTCGTTTGCTGCCCATGATTTCGATCTTTGAAGTCCGGACCCTGCTTCCCCAGGCCAAGGTGGAAGAGGAGGTGAAGTAGCCGTGATCAAACCGATTTACGGGATGATGGCGGAGTTCGATTCGCCGACAGCCCTGGTGAGCGCCGCGAAGGAAGCGCGCGCCAAAGGCTACCGGAAACTCGATGCCTACTCGCCCTTTCCGATCGAAGAGCTTTCCGAGGCTCTGCATCTGCCGAAGAGCCGCCTGCCACTGCTGGTGCTGATCGGCGGTGTCACGGGCGGCGTTCTGGGCTACCTGCTGCAGTACTACGTGACGGTGCTGTATTACCCGATCAACATCGCGGGACGGCCGCTGCACAGTTGGCCCGCGTACATCATCATTACTTTCGAAATGACCATTCTGTTTGCGGCCCTGGCGGCGGTGTTCGGGCTGCTGGGAATCTGCGGACTGCCCATGCCGTATCACCCGATCTTTAATGTTCAACGGTTCGCGCAGGCTTCGCGCAACCGGTTTTTTCTGTGCATCGAAGCCACCGATCCGTTGTTTGACCGGAAGGCGACATCGGACTTTCTGGAAACACTGCAACCGCGCGAGGTGTCCGAAGTTGCGCACTAAGATCATCCAGGCGGGACTGCTGGCGCTGGCTGCCGCCGGCTTCACGGCCTGCCGTCAAGACATGCACGACCAGCCGAAATATATCCCTTTGCGGCCCAGCAGCTTTTTCGAAGACGGCCGTTCGGCGCGTCCTCTGGTGGAAGGTACGGTGGCCCGCGGCCACCTGAAAGAAGACCAGGCGTATTACACCGGCAAGGTGAATGATCAGCCGGTGGACACCTTCCCGATGCCGGTGACGCGCCAGGTGCTTGAACGAGGGCAGCAGCGGTTCAACATCTATTGCGCCCCGTGCCACGACCGCGCAGGCAGCGGGTTGGGCATGGTGGTGCGGCGCGGCTACCGGCGTCCTCCCTCCTATCACATCGATCGCTTGCGAAACGCGGCGGTGGGATACATCTTTGACGTGATTTCCAACGGCTTCGGCGCGATGCCGGACTACGCCGCGCAGATTCCGACTGACGACCGCTGGGCGATTGTGGCCTATGTGCGGGCGCTTCAATTCAGCCAGCACGCCTCCCTCAACGACGTGCCGGCGGAGATGCGGGGCCAATTGGATGCCGGCGCCGTAAGACCGGGAGGTGCGAAGTGACGACCGCGACCAGAAGTTTCGCCGCGCCTCCGGAGCTCGAAGCCAACATTCGCGGCTGGCGCACCAAGGCGTTGATTGTAGGCCTGGTGGCGCTGGTGGCCTCCGCCGCCGGCGGCGCAGCCAATCCGGAGCAGTTTTTCCGGTCGTACCTGTGGGCCTATCTGTTCTTTGTGGGCGTAACGATCGGATGCATGGCTTTCCTGATGCTGCAATACCTCACCGGCGGTGCATGGGGTGTCATGATCCGGCGGTTGTGCGAAGCCGCCACGCGAACCTTCCCTCTGCTGGTGATATTGTTTCTTCCGATTGTGGCGGGGCTCTCGTATCTATATCCCTGGTCCCACGCCAACGTGGTGGCCGCCGATGAAGCTTTGCGGCACAAGCAGGTTTATCTGAACGTTCCATTCTTCCTGGGACGCGCGGCGTTTTACTTTGTGGGCTGGCTGGTTTTTTCGCTCCTGCTGAATAAGTGGTCGCTGGCACAGGACTCGGAACCGGGACAGCGCTTGCAGCTCAAGCTGCAGTTGGTCAGCGGGCCGGGGCTGCTGTTCTTCGGGTTCAGCGTGACGTTCATGGCTATCGACTGGGCGATGTCGATCGACCCGCACTGGGCCTCCACCATGTACGGCCTGCTGTTTATCGCCGGGCAGGGGCTTTCGGCTCTGGCATTTCTGATCACCATGCTGGTCCTGCTGAGCCGCAGCGAGCCGTTTTCAAGCGTGATTACACACCGTCACCTGCACGACCTGGGCAAGTTCATGTTCGCCTTCGTGATGGTGTGGGCTTACTTCTCGTTCTCGCAGTTCCTGATTATCTGGGCCGGCAACCTGCCGGAGGAAATCCCCTGGTATATCGAGCGGCTGCGGGGAGGCTGGGGCTGGGTAGCCCTGGCGCTGGCGGCGTTTCATTTCGCCGTGCCGTTCGCCCGGCTGCTTTACCGCGACATCAAGCGCAACTTCAAGCTGCTCACCGTCGTTGCGGTGTGGCTGCTGGTGATGCGCTTCGTGGATCTGTACTGGCTGGTGATGCCGGAGTTTCGCAAGGGCGAATTCGGCGTGAGCTGGATGGATTTTCTGATTCCGATCGGGCTGGGCGGAATCTGGCTGGCGGCATTCACCTGGCAACTGCCGAAGCGGCCCCTGTTGCCGCCCGGCGAGACCCACCTGGAGGAGGCACTCGAACATGGCCGACATTGATCATCCGCACGCTACCCATTCTCACGCCAAGGGCGGCTTTGAAGAGCGGGACGTCAACGTCTATGCGGTCACGCGATTCGGCATCTTCCTGTTCCTGGGCCTGATCGTGTCTCTGTTCGGGCTGTGGGGCCTGCTGAACTATTTCGAATCGCAGGTGGGCAAACTGCAGCCGGCCTCGCGCAGCCTGGCGGATATCGACGTGAACCGGCTGCCTCCCGAGCCGCGGTTGCAGCCCAGGGAATACGACGATTTGAAGGCGGTGCGCGCCGCGGAGAACCAGCTTCTGGAGCATTATGCGCTGCTCGATCCGGATCGCGGTGTGGTGCGGATTCCGATCAGCCGGGCGCTCGAACTGCTGGCGCAGCGCGGCCTGCCGTCGCGCCCGCAGGTTCCGGCGGCGCAGAACCAGATTACGGCCACTCCGACCGAAGCGGGGCTTGGGCCGGTGATTCAGCAGGCAGGCGGACCCCTGGCGCCGGTGATTCACGTGCCGCCGTCGCAGCCGCTCGAGATCCATGGAAGCGGCGATTTTGGAGATGGGCGGCAGGCGGGCGGGCCGCCGACGCCCGCGGAAGACTCTCCGGCTATTGTTTCTCAGGTACCCGGAGCCGCCGGCGAGGCGGGCTCCGGGCAGCAAGGACAAAAGAAGTAAATGCTCTTCAGACTGATCGGCTGTATGTTTGTGGCGGCGCTGACCGCCCTCGCGCAGCCGGGACAACCGGCTCCGGCGCAAGCATCCCAGATGCGGGACCCCAACGGCAAGCAGGCCCCGCTTCCCGCCGCCCTGGAAGGGGTCGGCATTGACCAAAAGCTGGACCAACAAATTCCCCTGGACCTGGCCTTCGTGGACGAGGAAGGCCGTCCGGTTCGACTTTCCAACTATTTCGGCAGCAAGCCTGTGCTGCTGGCGCTGGTGTACTATCAGTGCCCCATGCTGTGCACACAGATCCTGAACGGCATGGAGACCAGCCTGCGGGCGGTATCGCTCGATCCGGGTAAAGATTTTGAAGTGGTGGCCGTGAGCTTCGACCCCTCGGACCGGCCGGACCTGGCGCTCGAAAAGAAGCTGAACTATGTGCGGCGTTACGGGCGGCCCCAGACGGCCAACGGCTGGCACTTTTTGACCGGCAACGAAACTTCCATCCGGGCGCTCACCGATGCGGTGGGCTTCCATTACAAGTACGACCCCCAAACCAAGCAATTCGCCCATGCCAGCGGTATCTATATCCTGACGCCGCAGGGCAAACTTTCGCGCTACTTCTACGGGGTGGAATATTCCTCGCGCGACGTGCGGCTGGGCCTGGTGGAGGCGTCGCAGAACAAGATCGGCAATCCAGTGGACCAGATTCTGCTGTTTTGCTACCACTACGATCCGACGACGGGCAAATACGGCGCAGTCGCCATGAATATGGTTCGAGCCGGCGGTGCGACCTTCGTCCTGATTTGCGGATCGTTTTTGTTGGTCATGTGGCGGCGGGATGTTCGCAACGACCGCCGTTCGCAGAGGCGCGCATAACTAGATGGGAAACCGTTTTCCTTTATTTCCGGATCAGGCCTCCACGGTAGCCCCTTCCGTGGATCACCTGCTGTATTACCTGCTGGCGGTCAGCGCCTTTTTTGTGGTGCTGATCTTCTCCGCGATTTTCTATTTCGCGATCAAGTACCGGCGCCGCTCGGATACGGAACTGCCGCCGGAGATTCACGGGTCGACGAAGCTGGAGATCACCTGGAGCGTGATTCCGTTCGGTCTCACCATGGTGATGTTCGCCTGGGGCGCCAGCGTTTATTTCGAGATGCAGCGGCCGCCCGATCAAGCGATTGAAATTTACGTGGTGGCCAAGCAGTGGATGTGGAAGCTGCAGCACAAGGAGGGCCAGCGGGAGATCAACGAGCTGCATATCCCGATGGGCACGCCGGTGAAGCTGACCATGACTTCTCTGGATGTGATCCACAGCTTCTACGTACCGGCCTTTCGAACCAAGATGGACGTGCTGCCGGGGCGCTACACGACGACCTGGTTTAATCCGACCAAGCCCGGCAAGTATCACCTGTTCTGCGCCGAGTATTGCGGTACGAAGCATTCCGGCATGATCGGCTGGATTCACGTGATGGACCCGCAGGAGTATCAGGCATGGCTCAGCGGCGGCGCGGGCGGCGGCAGCCTGGCGGAGAACGGCCAGAAGCTGTTCCAGGAACTGGCTTGCGACAACTGCCACCACCTCGACGGGCACGGGCGCTGCCCCAGCCTGCAAGGCGTTTTCGGGAACCGCGTGCAGTTGACCAACGGGCAGACCGTGACGGCGGACGCGGCATACATTCGCGAATCGATACTGGAGCCGAATGCCAAAACGGTCTCGGGTTATCAATCGATCATGCCCACCTTCCAGGGGCTGGTGACGGAAGAGGGTGTGCTGCAACTGATCGAGTACATCAAGTCCCTGAAGACGCCTCCGGCAGCGGGGGCGGCGGGCAGTAGTCCTGCGGGACAGCAAAAGAAGGCTCCGGCTCCGCCGGCGGGCGGCGCGGCAGCAGGCCAGAGATAGACATATGATTACGGCAGCAGTAGAAGAACGAGAGCATTACTTGAACGCGAGTTACGGTCTCAAGTCCTGGCTACTTACCAAGGACCACAAGCGGATCGCATTACTGTATTTGGGGACGATCACACTGTTCTTCGCCCTGGGCGGGCTGTTTGCCACCATGATCCGCGTCGAGCTGCTTACGCCGCACGGAGATCTGGTGTCGGCGGAGACTTACAACAAGCTGTTCACCATGCACGGCATCATCATGGTCTTTCTGTTCCTGGTGCCGTCGATACCGGCCACGCTGGGGAACTTTCTGATGCCGATCATGATCGGCGCGAAAGACCTGGCGTTTCCGAAGCTCAACTTGCTGAGCTGGTATCTGCTGGTGGCGGGCGGCGCCTGCACGCTCTACGCCCTGTTTGCCGGCGGGGTAGACACGGGCTGGACCTTCTACACGCCCTATAGCAGCAGTTATTCGAACACATACGTGATCATCACCGCGGTGGGTATCTTTATCGCGGGATTCTCCTCCATTCTTACCGGCCTGAACTTCATCGTGACGGTGCACCGGATGCGGGCGCCGGGGATGACCTGGTTCCGCCTGCCGCTGTTCGTCTGGGCCAACTACGCCACC
>CAZMRK010000559.1:0-2816 GCA_964568355.1 uncultured Solibacteraceae bacterium
CGCCGACATCCGTTACGGCCTCCGCCAGCTTCGCCTCAACCCTATCTTCACCCTGGTTGCCGTGCTTTCTCTCGCGCTAGGCATCGGCGCCAATACCGCCATCTTCCAACTCATCAATGCCATCCGGCTCCGCTCTTTACCCGTCGCGAATCCCCAGGAGTTGGCCTATCTGGATTATGCCCCACACTCACGCCGAGGCGGCTGGTGGTCCACTCGCAGTGCCACCTTCACTTCTGCCAATTGGGAAAGTATCCGCCAGCACCAGAAGACCTTTTCCGATGTCATCGCTTGGAGCGCCTACTCCTTTAACCTGGCCGCCGAAGGCAAGGCGCGATACGCCGAAGGCCTCTTTGTTAGCGGAGACTTCTTCCGCGTCCTCGGGGCCGGCGCCGCTATAGGCCGAGTCTTCACCGCCGACGACGATCGCACCGGCTGCGGCTCGCCCGGCGCGGTCATCGGTTATTCCTTCTGGCAATCCGAGTTCGGCCAGGATCCCGCGATTACCAGCCGCACCGTGCGCTTGGACGGCCATATCTTCCCCATCCTCGGCGTCACCGCACCCGAGTTCTTCGGAGTCGAAATCGGCCATCGTTTCGAGGTCGCCATCCCAATCTGCTCCGACCCTATGTTCTGGCAGCCCGGTAAGAACCGCGCCTCCTCGCGCACCGCCTGGTGGCTGTCAATCATGGGCCGGCTCAAGCCCGGGGGTTCCGTTGCGGGCGCCGATGCCCAGATACAAGCCGTCTCCCCCGCCATCATGCGGGACACTCTGCCGGATGAGTACCGCTCAGAGATGGCCAAAGGCTACTTGGCCAATAAGCTGATCGTTACCAAAGGCGGCACCGGCGTTTCCCAATTGCGCCGACAGTATCAGGACCCCCTGTGGATTCTCCTCGCGACTACCGGCTTGGTCTTGCTGATCGCCTGCGCCAATCTCGCCAATCTCCTGTTGGCTCGCGCCAGCACCCGCGAGCGCGAAATCGCCGTCCGACAGGCTATGGGCGCTACCCGCTCTCGCCTCGTTTTGCAGCTCCTTTCGGAAAGCCTTCTTCTCGCCCTTCTCGGCGCCGGCATAGGCATGGGCCTCGCCGCAGTGCTCAGCCGCAGCTTAGTCGCTTTTCTCACCACCGAACGCAACCGGATGTTCGTCGGGCTAGGACTCGATTGGCGCGTCCTCGCTTTCACCACCGGCATAGCCATCCTCACCTGCGTCCTGTTTGGCCTCGCCCCCGCGTTGCGCGCCACGCGGGTATCCCCCGCCAGCGTCATCCGCTCCTCCGGACGCGGCCTCACTGCCGGCCGGGAGAAATTCAGCTTGCGGCGATTTTTGGTCATTGCGCAGGTCGCCATGTCCCTGGTTCTCCTCGTGGGTGCGCTCCTGTTCGTCCGCAGCCTGCGCAACCTGCTCGCCATCGATCCCGGATTTCGCCCCGAGGGAATCGTCGCCGTCAAGGTCGACTATCGTGCCGCCCACTTTCCCAAGGACCGCATGATCGAGATCCGCCGCCGCACCCAGGAAAAACTCTGGCAACGCACGAACGCCATCTCCGCCGCCGAGGTCGACATGACGCCGGTTGGCGGAGGCGGTTGGGATCAGAATGCCTGGGAGCCGGGCTATGGCGGCCCGAAGCTCGACGTCCTATTTAACCGCACCGGTCCCGGCTACTTCCGCACGATGGGTATTTCTTTCGTCGGCGGTCGGGATTTCGATGCGCATGACGATCTTGCCGCGACTAGAGTGGCCATCGTCAACGAGCAATTCGCGCGTAAAATCTTCCAAGGGAAAAATCCCATTGGCCGCGTTTTCCGTCGCGAGGAGTTCGGCGACAAGCCCGATTCCCAGTTCCTGGTGGTGGGACTGGTCCGCAACACCAAATATTACGAGCTCCGCGAAGACTTCCAACCCATCGCCTATTTTCCCGAGGCGCAGAACGACACGCCCGGCACGGGCGCGACGTTTGTCCTCCGCACCAATGCGCCGCTGGGCGAGTTCTACCGTAACGCCACGGCCGCCGCTGCCGAAATTCATCCCGAAATCGGTGTCGATTTCACCGTCCTGACGGCCCAGATCCAGAACTCGCTGATGCGCGACCGCTTGATGGCGGCTCTCGCCGGAGCCTTCGGGCTGTTAGCAGGCGTGCTCGCCGTACTCGGACTGTATGGCGTCATCGCGTACATGGTGGCGCGCCGCCGCAACGAAATCGGCGTCCGCATCGCCCTCGGCGCGACGCGGACCCATGTCGTGAGCCTAGTCCTCCGCGAAGCGACTCTGCTCCTTGGCCTCGGCCTTGCGATCGGCGTTGCTTTCGCCGCCTGGGCCGGCCGCACCGCCGCCTCTCTGATCTATGGCATGAAGCCTGGCGACCCTCTAACTCTGGGCGCTGCGGTGGTCCTCCTCGCCTTAGTCGCGCTCGCCGCCAGTTACGGTCCCGCGTCCCGCGCCTCTCGCCTCCAACCCATGGACGCCCTTCGCGAAGAGTGACCGCTATTTACGATGACATAAACCGCTCCGTGCATGGCCATCTCGTACGTAACTGCGCTGCCGAGCCTGGCATCCGGGGCAGCCCCCCTGCCCCGCCGCTTGTTCGAAGAATCAAGTTTCCTGCTGGACCGGGCAGGCCGGGGCCCGCCGCGGACGAGGCGTCCGCCCCACAATTGGTATCAAGCTGAAGCTTGCGCTACTTCTTTTTGCTGAGGATCTTCATGTTGGCCGGCAGTGTGAACAGATCATCTTTCAGCTCATCGCTGTTGATCTGTACCGCGTCGGAAAAGATCTCGTAGATCTTTTCTCCGTTGCGCTGGCGGCGGATGGTGAA